>NZ_JBFODV010000179.1:0-27095 GCF_040908495.1 Aeromonas sp. R1-1
GTGTCCCCGCCAGATAATCCTGAATGCACTGCCATACCAAGGGGCTGCGCAGGGCCGGTTTGCATTCCGCTATTTCTTCCAGGGTGAGCCAGTGGCAAGCCAGCACATCACCGTCAGGATCCTCTGGATGGTGCTGACCGGGCGCTTTTTCAAGGTCGAAGATGATGGCGGTGCGCACATAGGTGGCCTCGCTGTCGGCCGGTTTGTAGAGATAGGTACCAAGCCAGGCGGTCGGCGTGGCGGTCAGCCCCGTCTCCTCTTTCAGCTCACGACAGGCCGCTTCAAGCAGGTTTTCCCCCGGCTCCACATGGCCGGCGGGTTGGTTGAAACGGCGCTGGCCCTTGATTTCCTCTTCCACCACCAGAAAGCGCCCCTGCCACTGCACCAGGGCGGCGACTGTCAATCTGGCCTGCATGCGCTCGTGCGGCGTTTTCTCCTGCGATGCAGGAAGGTTATCGCTCATAAGGACTCCTTGTCTCGTTACCGGTTTGGCCCCGGCCGAAGTAGGGGCTCGATTCAGCTCGGTTCTTTACTGTTCTATTGTCAGCGGGCTGCGTGTTATTCCGAGGGTTTGCTGCGGGCCGGTCGGCGCGCGGTGCCACGGCCGCCGCTGCGATTGGCCGGGCGCGGGCTCGCGTCACGATTGTCGCGCCCCTGGCCCTGACCATGCGGGCTTCGGGTCGGTTGGGCAGAGCGCGGATTGTTGCTGCCCGTGCCCTGACTGCGCGCTTTGTTGGGTGCCTGTGCCCGGCGCGGGGCTAGCACCAGCTCGGGGGCGTGCAGGATGCGGCTCTCGCCGGGTGCCAGACCATCTAACGTCCAGTCGCCGATGGCGTAGCGAATAAGGCGCAGGGTGGGGTGGCCGATATGGGCGGTCATCCGCCGCACCTGCCGGTTGCGCCCCTCCACTATCTTGATCTCCAGCCAGCAGGTGGGGATCTCCTTGCGCTCGCGAATGGGAGGATTGCGCGGCCACACCGCAGGCTCATCCATGATGCGCGCCCCGGCGGGCAGGGTCATGCCGTCGTTGAGCTCCACACCGGCGCGCAGAGCGGCCAGTTGCTCCTCGCTCGGAATGCCTTCCACCTGCACCCAGTAGGTCTTGGGGGTCTTCTCCCCCGGCTGGGTGAGGCGCGCCTGCAGCTTGCCATCGTTGGTGAGCAGCAGCAGCCCCTCGCTGTCGCGATCGAGCCGCCCTGCGGCATAGATGCCGGGCTCTTTGATGTAATCCTTGAGGGTCTCGCGGCCCGCCTCGTCGGTGAATTGGCAGAGCACCATATAGGGCTTGTTCAGCAGGAGCAATTTGCGCTCCTCGGGGGCCAGCTCCGGTTTGCGGGGGGATGCATGGCGGGGTGCGGCTGGTTTGGCCGCCGTGCGCGGGGCGTTATCGCGCGGCGCGCGGCTGACAGAGAGACGGGAGCGGGGAGATTTCATCGGATACACACTTCAGACAGACGATGGCAGCGAGTGTACCACAGGGTGCTGAGGGCTGGATGAATGGCTGGCGTTACAGCAAGCAGTGCCCGGAGCCAATTCGCCTAGCTTAGCAGGCTCTCTATGACGATAGCCTGACGGGCGGGGGCCGAGCCCGCCAACAGCAGGGCGTGGCTGACCGCATCGTCGATCATCGCCTGCGCCAGTCGGGTGAGGGGGCGCAGGGTCTCCCGTCCGCTACCAATCGGCACCGCCAGCAGAATAATGGTCTGCACCGGCCCGATTTGAGAGCCCCACTCGATGGGCTCCTTGCAATTGAGCAGGGTCAGCGCTGGTTGGCTGATCCCTTCGCTCAATACATGGGGCATGGCAAGGCCGGGGCGGATGATGGTGGCCGAGACCTGCTCGCGCCGCTCCACTGCGGCGGTCAGTGTGGCGCGGTCGGTGATCAGCTCGGTGGGCAGCAGATCGATCAGATGCTCGAGGGCTTCGGCTTTGGTCAGCGGTTCGGGGCTGTGGGCCAGCTGGCGCAGGGCAAAATGGTAGTCGGGCAAGGCATTTGCCAGTCGCAACTCCGCCAGCGCGGCGGTGCGCGGGCGCACCAGCGGTTGACCCAGTTCCCCGCACCAGCAGGTGAAGGCCATGTGGGCGAGCTCGGCATCGCACCCTTCAATCTGCAACTGGCAGAGATCGCCGGGCTGGGTGGCGAGGGTCAACAGGGAGAGCTGGTTGCTGGCGGCAACGGTCTGGCGCCGGGTGAGGTTGGCACAGCGGATGGTGGATTTGAACATCCCCGCCAGCCGGTTCAACTGCTTGGCCTGGGTGATGCTCAACCCCTGCTGGCAGTAGAAGGTGATCTCGCGGGTCAGCATCAGACCGGGATCGGCAGGGCCTTGAGTACGGCGTTGGCATCCAGCAGCACGGTTTCCAGTCTCACCTGATGGATGGTGCAGCCGAGGAAGCGCTCTTTCTGCTCAATCTCGATATCGGAGGCAATCAGCACCAGGTCGGCGCTGGCAATATCGCGGGCGGTCAGCATGTTCTCCATGCCCATGGCGCCCTGAGTCTCGACCTTGATCTTGAGTCCCTGCCCAGTGGCGGCTTTTTGCAGGGCATCGGCAGCCATATAGGTATGGGCAATACCGGTCGGGCAAGCGGTGACGGCAACGATCTTCATCTGCTCTCTGTGATGCTGACAAGGGGGAGCAACAAGATAGCGCCAGTGGGGGGCTTTTACCAAAAGTCCAGATGAAAAGTGGGATCTTGATGGGGATATGCCTGCCCCTTGAACGGCAGTGCAGGTTCATGCCGGGCCAGTCGGGTGTCTAGTTGCTTCAAACAACAAGGGCCACCCCGGTGGGTGGCCCTGAACAATCTGCGTCTGTTGTTATGGCTATCAGGCGGTCTGGGCGGCCAGTTCGGCGGCTTTCAGTTCGCGCTTGATGCGGCGGATCTTGCGCTCTTCGGCGACCGCGACACAACCCATCAGTACCAGACAGGCGGCGGCTGCGATATCCAGCGCGGCGAAGGTGCCGGTCCAGCCGGTCAAGCCAAAGATGGGGGTGCCATCGGCGATCATGCCCAGACCCAGTTTGGCGAAGCTGTCACCGATGAGGTAGGCAAAGGTGCCCTTGACGCCATCGGCCACGCTGATGCCCTGCTTGGGGACGAAGCCCACGGCGGCGACGCCGATCAGCAGTTGCGGACCAAACACCAGGAAGCCCAGGGTGAACAAGGAGCCCAGGAACATGAACTGGGTGGTTGCATGCTGGTAGAGACCCAGGGTGGCGATGATCAGCGCCAGTGCCACACAGGCAACCAGACCACGACGGCCATTGGCCAGATCAGAGAGGTAACCCCACATCAGGGTGCCGACCAGAGCGCCCACTTCGAAGAAGGTAAAGCCCTGAATGGCCACGTCTTTGGAGAAGCCCAGCTCCTGGTGGGCATAGACGGTAGACCATTGGTCGATACCGATACGCACCACGTAGAGGAAGATGTTGGCAAAGCAGAGCAGCCAGATCACCTTGTTGAGCAGCACGTACTTCACGAAGATCTGCCACTTGGTCAGCTGCTGCTCTTCGGTAGCGATATCCTCTTCGCTCGCCACTTCGTCAAACAGCTCTTCCACCTTGCCAAGGCCATAGGCTTCCGGTGAATCGCTACCAAAGCGCAGGCCGATAAAGCCGACGATCAGCGCGATGATGGAGGGGAAGATAAACATGCCGAGCACGTTGCCATCGAACAGGTAGTTGGCACCGAACAGCGCCACACCGGCTGCACCGGCACCGCCCACGTTGTGGGAGAGGTTCCACATGCCCAGATAGGTGCCGCGCTTGTTGCGAGGGGTCCACTTGGTGATGGTGGAGTAGCTGCACGAACCGCCACAGCTCTGGAAGAAACCGCTCAGGGCATAGAAGAAGATCATGAAGTAGAGGCTGAAACCTGTGCCGCCCATGCTGGCACTGAAGCCCAGCATGCACAGAGCGGAGAGGATCAGCATCAGTGGCAGGAACTGCTTGGTGTTCTTGCCGTCGGCATAGTAGGAGACGATGGTCTTGCCCACCCCGTAGGTGATGGAGAAGCCAAGGCCGATCATGCCAAGCTCGGTCATGGAGAGACCGTACTCCTGGATCATGTCATTTTGCGCAATGTTGAAGTTCTTGCGGATCAGATACATGGTCAAATAGCCAATAAATACAACCAGATAAGATTGCATAAACGGCTTGAACCAGAGCTTGCGCCGGGCTTCGACCGGCAGGTCGAGGGTGGGGACCCGGACCTGTTGGAGCAATTTCAACATCTTCGTTCATCCTCTGCGAGATAGACGGTATCTCCGCCGCGCCCCTCATTTGTAGATAGGTTGTTCGAGGTCACGCCACGGAAGGGGGAACGGAACGTCGGGGCTGTCAGCCGTTGCTGCGCTCGACGCTCCATCCATATAAACCCGGGCCCGGCACGGGATGACGGGGCACATTGCCCGTCGCGGTGCGGGTCACGACATTAGGTGAGGTGACTCTAATAAGAGGGGCAAAAAATGGCTTGAGAGCCATCCCTAGGGCAATTAGGAAAATTTCCTAGTTTTTGCGATTTCGCGGGCAAAGCGTGAGTGCAATCACAGAGCTGACCCTGGATTGGCGATATTTCCGCCAGTATCGGGCGGGGGGAGAGGGAGTGCGCGGGAAACGAGGCGCGGCTTTGGTGTGACAAGGGAGGGCGCGATAAAGAGGGTGTTGAGGCCGGCAAGGAAAAAGACAAGGAAAAAGCAGAGGCCACCCCGGGGTGGCCTCATTGTTATGGTTTGCGAGCGTTTGTGGCTCGGGGAGGAAGAACTCAGGCCGCCTTGGCCAGGGTTACCTCGTCACTCTTTTTTACCCGCAGCTTTTTCAGGGCAACCGCGACCACGCCGGTGACGATGGCACCGCAGATCATGCAGAGCAGGGCCAGCAGCGGCTTGTTGACGGCACCCAGCAGGGCCACGATAGGGCCACCGTGGGCAACGCTGTTGGTGATGCCCAGCAGGAAGGCCATCACAGCTGCGGTCATGCTGCCCAGCACGTTGGCCGGAATGACGGCCAGCGGGTCACGGGCGGCGAACGGAATCGCCCCTTCGGAGATACCCACCAGACCCATGGCACCGGCGGCTTTGCCCGCTTCGATCTCGGACTCGTCAAAGATGCCGAGCTTGTGACCGAGCACGGTAGCCAGCGACATGCCAAGGGGAGCGGCCGGGATGGCGCAAGCCATGGCACCCATGAACTGGGTCTGACCGGAGGCGATCATGCCGACGGAGAAGAGGAAGGCCACCTTGTTGACCGGGCCACCCATATCAAAGCCGGCCATACCACCGAGTACGATACCCAGCAGCACCAGGCTGCCGCCGCTCATGGAGAGCAGCATGGCGTTGAGGCCGGTCATCATGTCGGCAATCGGGGCGCCGATAATGAAGATGAATACCGCAGCAATAAACAGGGAACCGACGATGGGGGCGATCAGGATCGGCACCAGTGGTTGCACCATCTTGTGGTACTGACGGGTGGCAATCCAGCGCACCAGATAGCCGACCAACAGGCCCGCAATGATGGCACCGATAAAGCCGGTACCGGCATCCGCGCCGTAGAAGCTGCCGTTGTTGGCGATCCAGCCGCCGATAAAGCCCGGTGCCAGCGCCGGACGATCACCGATGGCGTAGGCGATATAGCCCGCCAGAATGGGGATCATCAGGGTGAAGGCGGCCACGCCCACGTTGAGGATCTGGTTCCACATGCTCCCTTCCGGGATCTGCATGCCGCTCGGGGTCGGGTTACCGCCGATGGCGAGTGCCAGCGCAATCAACAGACCACCGGTCACTACAAACGGGATCATGTGCGACACACCGTTCATCAGGTAGCGATAGAGATCGGAACTGCCGCCCGCGCTCTTCTCTTCACCTTTTTTATCTTCTTTGCCAGCCACATAGGCGGGGGCTTTCAGGGCCTGCTCGATCAGACCCTTGCCATCCTTGATGGGGGCCTTGACGCCGGTCTTGATCAGCGGCTTGCCAGCGAAGCGGGCCATGTCCACCTGCTTGTCACAGGCCACCACGATGGCGCTGGCGCGGGCGATCTCGTCCGCGGTCGGGCTGTTCTTGACGCCGATGGAGCCGTTGGTCTCCACCTTCACCTCATAACCCAGCTCCTTGGCGGCGCGCTCCAGCGACTCGGCCGCCAGATAGGTATGGGCGATACCGGCCGGGCAGCCGGTGACACCGATGATAAAGCCTTTGCTGGTGGTAGGGGCCGCGCTCTGTTCCTCTTTCTTGGCCAGCAGCAGCGCCAGCGCATCGGCCGGGGTGTTGGCCGCCAGCAGTTTGGCGATAAAGCCCTCTTCGATCAGCTTGCCGGAGAGCTCGGCCAGCACCTCGATATGGTGGTTGGCGCCGCCATCGGGGGAGGCGATCATGAAGAAAATATGGGACGGCTTGCCATCTTCGGCGCCGTATTCGATGCCGTTGCGGCTGATGCCGATAGCGACCGCCGGGTTGCATACCGCTGCACTCTTGGCGTGGGGCAGGGCCACGCCCTCTTCAAAGCCGGTGTTGCCCAGCTCTTCGCGGGCCCACAGATCCTTGACGAACTGCTGCTCGTCGCTGACCTTGCCTTGCGCGACCAGCAGGCGGGCCATCTCGGTGAAGACCTCTTCCTTACGCGTCGCTTTCAAATCGAGATTGATCAGATGTTCATTGATCAAGGTGGTGATCATGGCGCTCTCCCCGCTCCGTTGCCGGAGCCTGTTGGCATGCCGCCCTTGCAGGCTGGCATGCAGACAAAATTGACCCGACTATTATCGCGCCGGGGCAGAGGTCACCCTATCGGACAAATGTGCGAATAACTGGATTTTTGTGCGCTATCACCTTGAGTGTGACCCTGATCGCAAAGCTGAATAGCGGCTGAAATGGGGGCGGATTGAATCGCTCATATTTTTATTGTTGATTAAAATCAATTGGTTGTATTTATGTGTGGTTCAGCGCCTTGGCCGTAAGGTGAGTTTTTGCTCAGTGGATGGGAGCGCTATTTCTATAAATTTGTGAGGTGAAAAACGGCGGTGGGATGTGAGCCAACGCACAGAAATGGCCCCGCTGGCGGGACGCGAGGGGCGGACGCAGGGGAGGCGTGAGCAGAGCACGCTGGAGAAATGGGTTGCGCAATCGGTGTTGGAGAGTTCACCATAATGGGCAAGAAAAACCACAGCCATCGGCGCACGGTAGGGTGCAATGAACAAAGTGAATTGCACCGCCTGTTTGGGCAGGCTGGGTGGGGGCAAAGATAAAGGTGCAATGCGCTGCGCTTATTGCACCCTACCGGATTGATGTTGATTACGCGAGAATCTGAATGCCTGTAAAAATTCAAGTTTGCAGGTTAACTTTTGGCTCTTGCTTCTGGAAGATAAATCCAGCGGATAAGAGGACCTTTTCTCGATGCAAAGCGAATTTTAATCCAATCATCTTTTTGCCCGAGAATTTCTACCTTGTCATTATGAATAAGATAGGCTTTGGTCTTTGATGTTTTTTCAGGTGATGAGTAGAGAAACACTTTCTCGGATGTGACTGGCCAGAGAATTTTCTTGCCATCAAAGTCAATCGCAACGGTGTCCAGTTTATCACCCTTATTATTAAATGTGTGCTCGTAAAGAGGGAAGGTCTCAATCTCGGAGTTCTGGATCTGATACTCTGTTGTTTTATATAGCCAGAGTTCACCCTGAGGATTATATTCGTAAGTGTCGTAATACCATACAGGGCCGGAGCGGCAAGAGCTAACCAAAGAAAGATCGTCTAATCGAACTGCAAGGTTATAAAGATCCCCGCAGGCAGAGGCGGGCATTTTATAGTCCGCAAATTTTAACTTTTTAAATGCTGCATTTATATGGTCATACAAGAATACATAAAAGACGGTATTTACCATGCCGAGAGAGCTAGAGATTGCGATATCTTTGTAACCGTCAAAGTTGAAATCTTTTATGATAATGTCAGATTGAAGTTCATCATCAACACATATCAGTGTTTCTTTCTCTTTTCCGGTAGCCAATAAATAATAACAGTCATTTTCTTTTTGTATTTCAATTTTGACTCCGTCAATCATATAAGATGAGTTTGTCTTTGCTGAGACGGAGAAACACAGCAATAAAGCTGTAATGATGACAAGATATTTCATGGTAATTTATTCTTCTGCGTGAGTTTTTGAAAAGTGTTGCTTTCGTATTTTATTTACTTTCTTGGACAGTTTTTATAAGTGTGAGCTGGTTTTTATCAACAATGTAATAGTTCGTGTAATAAACAAAATGTTTTCCGTCTTGACTGTTTTCAACTTTAACCGTTGTGAGAAGGCTGCTATCAATTTGGGGAGATTCTATCCATTCTCCCACACGGATATCAGATTCATCATTTACATCATATGAGCTATAAGCATTAAATACCATATCAAGTACCTTGCCCGTGCGTTTGTTGACAAGGACTTGATCATAACAACCAGATGAACCACATCCCCAGCCTGTCAGTACATATTCACCAGCATATACTGGTTTTTGTGACAAGGCCGCGGTAAGTCGGGTTCGGAATGTTCTGGCCAATTCAGAGTCTAGTGAAAGCTTGGCAGGCTTACCTCTATATACAGGTGGTGCCGGGTAGTCTTCTGTCCGAGGTGAAACTTGAGATCCGGTTTCATTAGCAAATGTGATTTGGCTGGATAACCCGAGGAAAAACAATAAATAAATTGCGCGTGCTTTCATAATTTTTTGTCTTGGTGTTCAACTGTTTATTTACACTAAGTTTTTAAAAGTCATTTAACTCTTAAACTTCTCAGCTCTTTATGTGGATTGTGTGGTAAGCAGTTAACGTATGCCTTAGCCGTATGATTATTGCCCATATCATCAACAATAGTGCAAGTCAGGTTACAAGGCTTACCAAGATCACGACGCCAGAAATGGTAGTGGTGTTGGTATTCTGCTTCAAATTCAGATGTTACTGTGACAGAAACTATCCAGTGGATAGGTATTTTCTTATTACATACTAATTTAGTAAGCAATTCTGAATATGATAGAGACATGAGCTTCAATTCATTTATATCTGGAGTTACGACTTTGGTAATCAACTCTATAGAAACGATTTTTGACTCTTTAGATTCAAGAGCTTTGTACAGTTTTCCTAATCCCCAGTATCCATCTATATCATTGTTTCTACTCGCAAAAGAATTGATGATGCCTGATGCTACACATATTAACTCTGTTCTACGCCCCATATTTATCCTCTACAGGAACTAGCCACCTTAGTTGTGATCAGCGCTCAAACTCCAATGGCTAGTTACTAGTTGGTTAAGATAGAGATTTACCTCTGTGCGAGTCGTGAAACGGTGCTTGTTGTTTGGGAATCGATCAAACAGCTCGCGATGGAATTGGCGAGAGCTTTTGCCGGCTCGCTGCCCATATTCCGATGCCCACACCAGCAGTTGTTGAAAGCTCTCTTCGGCTGCCACTTCATCCCGTTGTCTGGCACTTTGTGATCCGCGCGATAGCAGTGAATCACGGCAGACCGACCAGTCGAGATCCAGAAAAAGCAGGGTATCGGCGGCATCAAGCAGTTGCTCGGCCAGGGCACCAAATACCCCTTCAACCACCCATGAGGGCTCTTGAGCAAGTGTTTGAATGGCATGGTCAATCTCATGCTGGGGCCGTTTTTGGTTAAAGCCGCCCGGTTGCCAGACGATGGTGTCCAGATTGACCTCGCGGATAGTTAACCCCTCAGCCAATCGAGCCGCCAACCAGCTCTTGCCCGATCCCGAGTTGCCAATAATCAGAATACGTTTCATCTATGAGCGCTCTTTTCTGGAACGGATATCTGGATGCAGGAAAGTAGAGGTGATGACGCGAATGTCCGAATACGCTTCGCTATTCGAACCTACGGGCTATCAGGATTTATGGTCAAATTAGGTATCACCGCACATCTGCGTTATAGATAATTTTATTTTACTCATCAGCTATTAGATGGATTTCTATTGCGCTGATTAGATTTGATTTTTTGCGTCTGTACTCGTCGATTGCATAAATTTTATTTTCTTTATCTTTGGGTGGTACAGGTGTTTCTGGTAGTTCCTTAACCAAAGCAATACATTCTTTTGCGACTAAATCCTTATCAGCTAAATCACAGATATTATCCATTAATTTTAATATTTCATTTTGCGCATCATCTATTTTATCCACAATATCAGTGGCGAGCATAGCTCCTTTTGCTCCACGTTTAATGCTTTCCAACTTATTAAAAACTTTATGAATGGAGCCAATGATTCCAGTTCTAGCCTCCACTCTGATTACATCATGATGTTTTGCCTTAGTTTGATATAAAGATTCCGATATGATGGCATCCGATAGCCATTTTGCATCAGAGTACAGAAGTTGAAGGCCCTCTCTGAAGTCTTTATAAGAACTAATACCTTGAAGTAGAAGCATTAGTGTGCCAATTACAGTTACACGAGCTTTTATTGAACCATCTTCAAACTCAACATTGATCTCAAGACCTTCAGATAAAAAGAACTCAGTACGAGTCAAGGAAAATATTCTTAAATTTTCCTTGAATGACTCTAACTGTTCATCGGTTTCCATTCCTCTCGGCTCAACATGAATATAAGCCTGACTAAGGATGTTCTTGTTTATATAATCTGCCACTATGTGATCTCAATTTTTGTTGATGGTTTAATTTCAAAAAATCTATATATATATTTACATCGATTTCAATCGTCCTTGGAAATGGCGGTAAACATCATCGTTATTAAAGCCATCCACATTCTGGCTGGAGAAAATAAGCGGGGTGACGCCTTGTGCCAGCGCCAGTTTCTGCGCTTCGACTACCAGCGTATTGATCAGAACCATGCCAGAGATGGAGGAGAAGGCGCCGGTGACCCGATCATTGACTTCGCACAGGCCATCGCCCGGCGGCACGCAGTTGTCCAGTACCAGATCGGCCAGCTCCATCAGTTTCTGGCCAGAAGGGTGACGACTCGGATTTTGCGCCGATTGCGCCACCGAGGTAATGACGATCACCTTGTGCCCGCGTGCTCTGGCAAGCTGGGCCCACTCGATGGGCAGGGCGTTACGCCCCGAATTGGAGATGACTACCATCAGATCCCCCGGCGCAATCGGCTGCTCCTCCCACAAGATGGCGGCAAGCCCCGGCAGCTTCTCCAGCGCCGAGCTGCGCAGGGCACCATCGGCGGTGGTGACGGTGGAGTCGAGCACGGCGTTGATATTGCCAAGGCCACCGGCACGGATAAACCCCTCCAGCCCGACCATGTGGGAGTGCCCGGTGCCCAGCATATGGATCATCTTGTTGTGGACGATGGCCTCGCTAAACCAGTTGGCCGCCTGCCGGATCCCGGCTTCGTTCTGGCTGACCATGGTAGCAATGCGCGCTTGCAGTTTTTCGACGTACTCAAACATAACAATGGGGATCCTTGTGGATTACTGGAGAGGGGGTTGTGGCCCAGGTGTGGCCAAGCAGCACGCTACCGCCCCTGGACGACAGCCTCCACTCTGCTGCTGTTAACCGATGATGTGGCGGGAGGGGATGGCGCTATGGTGGCCAGAGCGATCTCGGCAACGTCCCTCCCAATCCCGGTTGCCAAGTGAGCCATGGTAATCAAGGTGGGGGCAATGCAAAACCGGCAGCAGGTAAAAACCTGCCAAGGATCAACAAACTACTTGCTTGATGGAGGGAGTTTATTCGGTTGGTTGTGTGACGGATGACAGGCTGGAGCCATCAATACTCCAGAAACTTCTCCCCGCAGCGTTCGCAAATTAGATGTTTTACATGGGTGGTCTGGTAGGCCAGTGTTTCACCAAACGCCCAGTTGGTGATGCTGCTGGAAGTAAAGGCTTGCCAGAAGGCTTTGCGCGGATCCTTGGGCATGATGTCCTGGCTGTGATCGCGGGCGACCAGCACCACGATATGGCGGGTACGTTCCCTGCATTTGTCACAGCGATGGATTTCACTCGGAGGATTCTGGTCGTGCGGGTTGCTCATAAATGGGCTCGTGAAGAGAGTGGGCCCCCATCATATTCCTCTCCACTTGGCTCTCAATCTCTCCTTGCCGGCGCAGTGAGCAGCCTCACGTTTTGCGCTGCTGCAGGCTTGCCCAGCCAGCTCAGGCTGATGCCCGCTTCTGCGGTTTGCTGGTGAGCGGTGATGATATTGCGGGTTGGGGCGAGCTCGGGCTGTCCAGCCAGCTCAGGCTGATTCTCGCTTCTGCGGTTTGCTGGTGAGCGGTGATGATATGGCGGGTGGGGCGAGCTCTGGCTTGTCCAGCCAGCTCAGGCTGATGCCCGCTTCTGCGGTTTGCTGGTGAGCGGTGATGATATGGCGGGTGGGGAGAGCTCGGGCGCCCAGCCAGTTCAGGCCGACTCCCGCTTTTGTAGATTGGGGGTGATGATATGGCGGTTGGGGGCGAGTTCGGGTTGCTGCATCCGGGTCAGCAGGCGCCTTGCCGCCTGACGGCCGATTTCGCGGGCCGGTGAGCTGACGAAGGTGAGGGCGGGTGTAAGGTCAACTTGATGTGGATTTGAAAACATAACGGGGCCATCAGTGATGGCCCCGTTTTGGTTGCGCTGTTCTCCCTTATGAGCAGACGCCGAAATCAGGCGCGAATGGTCGTCGGGATAGCGCAGTTCGGGCGTGACATGGCTGGTTCGATTGCGGGTTCGCTGAGCTCGGTAGCTGCTAGTACAGTGCCTTGGGTCAGGGCTTCGGCCTGATGCAGCATGCGGCTGACAAGGTCAATCAGAAGTTCTACATCCAGCTTGTCCAGCCATTCACGACTCCATAGCAGGGTGCTCTGCTCGCTGTCTCTACTGAGTTGCAGCGCAGGCCAGTCGGCCATGGCGGCGAGGGAGGGGGTCTGGATATCCCCCAGCGGGATAAACAGGGTCACCAGTTGATCCCGCTCGCGAATATGAAGGCTGAAGCGGCCCGCCTGCAGATCCAGCCCCTCTTCGTGCAGGCACTCCTGCGGCAGGGATAGCTGGCGAACGAGGGTTGATAGCATGGCATGGAACATCATTAATCCTCCCGATGAGTGTTATCAAAGACCGACTCTGTGGGCGGCCACAAGTTGGCTATGGGTGGCTGTGCAGGAGTGCCAACAAGGCGTGCCCCTATGGTCGCGGCCCAGGGGTCGACTACCTTGGCGTGTGGTCCCCAGCTCTCCGGCTTGGTGAGTTCACTCCCTTCAGCGCGGCCAATCACCACAAAGCAGTGGGTCTGGGCGTGACCCTGTGCACCACGATGGGCCAGCACTTCGATCCGCTGGTCACTGTTGTGGCGCAGCAGTTCGGCCGCCGCCGAATAGGCAAGGGTCGAGCAGCAACCGGCCTTGGCGTCATCCACCGCCTTGGCGATGTTTTCCATGGTGCGCAACGAGAGTGGCTGCTTGTTTCTGGTGATCTGGATGGCGGCCATATTGGCGCTGTTGTTGGCGCGCTGGTTGGCCGCCAGGCGCTGGGGATCCTGCCCGAAGGCGTTGAGTTTGCCGATGATCTTCTGATAGCTCGGGTTGTTGGGCTGGACAAAGGTCTGGGCGTCGGTGCAGGCGTAGCTGCCCAGTTTTTCCAGTCCGGCCATGCTCTTTTGCAGCAGGGCCTGGGTGCCACCCGCCATCACTTTCGGTTCATGTCGCGGGGCGGCTCTGGTGATGGCACCCTGTTCTGCCAGGGCCTGCTTCAGTTCAGTCAGACGAGCGCCGCGTGCTGCCACCTCTTTGGGGTGATGCTGCTCCCAGTGTTGGATTGCATCCTGCACCCGCTGCGCTTTGCCGCTATCGGGGGCGCTTTGCAACTGGTGCAGGGCGCTGATGACCTGCTTGAGATCGCAGCTCTGGAAGTGGCCGATGCCGCGCTTGACGGATTGTTCGAACAGCTTGTTACCCTTGGCCAGCAGCGGGCTGGCCTCTGTCTGTTGGGGTGAGGCTGGGCGGTTGAGGTGAATGTGTCCACCGATTGCTGGTAAGGCCATGATGTGATTCCCGACAGGATTGACGATAAGGGGATGATACCGAGCCGTGACGGAGCGCTATATCAGGGAGCGGTCGGGGATTTGTCAGTTTTTCGCGTGTTGAGCTGTTTGTTTGGCCAGTCGGGCAGCGTGCTGCCCTACCACTGTGGCCCTTCGCTCTGGCGCCACTGCTCCAGCCAGCGCAGAACCTCGGCAGTCGCCTCAATCTGGTCGGCGGGAATGTAGTTGTTGAGCTGGGCATCCCGATAGAGGGCACGGGCCAGCGGGATGCGTTGTAGCACAGGGGTCCCCTCCTCTTCGGCAATCTTGCGCACCTGTAGCGCCTGGGCATCGGTGAATTTGAGGGTCACCACCGGCAGCGGGGTTTCTCCCCGCTCGTAGCGGATACCGATGGCTATATGGGTCGGGTTGGCGACGATGACCGAGGAGCGCTTGACGTCGGCGCGCATGTTGCTCGATTGCAACTCCTGATGGAACTGGCGGCGCTTGCTCTTGATCTCCGGGCTCCCCTCCATCTCCTTGTACTCCCGCTTCACCTCGTCCTTGCTCATCTTGAGCTGCTTGAGGTGCTGGTAGTGTTCGAAGGCGTAGTCAGCGATGGCTATCACTACAAAGCCCATGGCGCAAACCGCCATCAGCTGGCCCAGCATGCCCCCCAGTACCGGAGTGATGCAGCTCATGCCGCAGCCGGGCAACTGGAGCATTGCCTGCAGATTGCCCTTTATGGTGACCCACACCAAGAGGCTCAGGAGACTCACCTTGAGCAGTGATTTGACGAACTCCATCAGGCTCTTGATGGAGAAGATCTTCTTGGCCCCCTCCACCGGATTGATCTTTTTGATGTCGGGCTTGATGGACTCGCCGCTCAGTAGAAAACCGTACTGTGCGAAGTGGGAGGCGAGTACCACCAGCACCGCGACCGCGAGGAGCGGAATGCAGAGATAGGCCATCTCCTGCATCAGGTTCTCCACCACATGGTTGAGCGCCTGGCTAAAGGGGAGGTTGATGTGGGATTCCGGGATCATCATCAGCTTGCCCAGATGTTCGAGGTAGTAGTCGGACATCGCCATCAGCATGCCCACCAGACTGAGAATGATGGCGGTGGAGACCACCTCTTTGCTTTTGACCACTTGCCCCTTCTGGCGCGCATCCCGCAACTTTTTGGGGGTGGGTTGTTCGGTCTTCTCGCCGCTCATCGTGCCTCCAGAATGGGGATCAGCAGTTGCAGCGGATCCATCACCGCCAGCACCTGTTGATAGGCGTGATCCATCATCAGTTTGATGTAGATGACCAGCAGCAGGCTGGCGACGGCGCTTTTTATCGGCATCGCCAGCACAAAGACGTTAAGTGAAGGGGCGAAGCGGCTGATCAGCGCCAGCCCGAATTCGGCCAGAAACATGGCGATCAGCAGCGGCGCCGCCAGCAAAGCGCAGAGCAGCAACATATGGCTGAACTGGCTGTAGAAAAAGTTGACCCACTGCTCGTCGATAGTGGGGAAAAAGTGCGCCACCGGCCAGCTGATGTAGCTCTGGAACAGGGCGGCCAGCAGGGCGAGAAAGGCGCCGCTGGCAAAGAAGAGGGTGATCAGGGTCTGGGTCAGCAACAGGCCGGTGGGACTGGTCTGGCTGCCGAGACTCGGGTTGAACAGGGACCCCATGGCGGCGCCGCGCTGGTTGTCGATCAGAAAACCGCTCGCCTCTATGGCCCAGAAGGGGATGGCGGCGACAAAGCCGATCAGCAGGCCGAGCAGTACCTCCTTGGCGATCAGCATGGCCAGCGTCATGCCATCGATCTGCTCTGGCAAGGTGTCGGCGACCGTGGGGTAGGCGTAGAGCGCCAGCGAGCAGACCACTCCGTTGCGGATCATCGCCCCTCCCAGCATCTGTTTGCTCAGCACCGGCAGCATCACGAAGCAACTGATAAAGCGCGGCAGCAGCAGGGTATAGGCCAGCATCTGGGGCTGCAGGCTCTCCAGCGTCATTGGATCTGCGGCACTTTGAATAGCACCATATCGGCAAAGCTGTAGAGCTCGTTACCCAGCCAGGCGGTGGTGGCAAACAGGGTGATCACCACTGCGATCAGCTTGGCGACAAAGCCCAGGGTCTGCTCCTGGATCTGGGTCAGCGCCTGCAGCAAAGAGACAAGGGTGCCCACCAGCGCCGCCACCAGCACCGGTGGCATGGAGAGGATCAGTACCAGCCAGAGCGCCTGGCTGGTAAAGTGAAGGATATCGGCGTGACTCATGCTAGCCTCCGTAACTGATGACCAGCCCGTGGGTCAGGCGGGCCCAGCCATCGAGCAGCACAAACAGCAGCAGCTTGAAGGGCAGCGAGATGGTCATGGGGGAGACCATCATCATCCCCATCGCCAGCAAGATGTTGGAGATGATGAGGTCGATGGCGATAAAGGGCAGGTAGATCAGAAAGCCGATTTCGAAGGCGCGGCTCAGCTCGCTCACGGTAAAGGCGGGCAGCAGGATCAGCAGGCTGTCTGGCTCCAGCCGGTCGGCATATTTGCTGGGCCAGAGTTGCTTGGTGCTGTCGATAAAGAAGGCGTGTTCCCGCGGTTTGATCTGCTTTTTCAAAAAGTCGCGGTAGGGGGCAATCCCCTCATCGAGGAACTTCTCCACCGATTCGGCTTTCGCCAGCGACACCTCGTTCTGGCGCAGGTAATCCTGGGTGGCAAAGCCGACCGGCGCCATCACATAAATGCTGAGAATGATCGCCAGCCCGTACATCGCCATGTTGGGGGGGATCTGCTGCACCCCGAGGGCGTTGCGCAGCAGCGAGAAGACCACCGCCAGCTTGACGAAGGAGGTGGCCATCACGGCGATAAAGGGGAGCAGGGCCAGCAGCGCCAGCCCGACGATAAGGTTTAGCTCGTCTGGCAACTGGATCATGACTGTGACTCGTTGTCGAGGCGTTCGACCCTTACCCCCAGGCGCCCCTGGATCTCCACCAGTCGCCCCACTCCCAGCGAATGGCCGTTGCTGATGATGCGCACTTCGCCATCGAGGGGCGTGCCAAGATCGATCAGGGCGCCCGGTTGCAGACTGGTGAGGGTATGCCAGTCCAGGGTCTGGCGGCCCACTTCGAAGCTCACCGGGATCGGCAGTTGATCCAGTTCGGTCGGGCCGAAGGGGTCAGCGGAGGCAGCATTATGCATGGCAGTCAGTTCCAGATGTTGTTGATGGGGTTGGCAGTAGGCAAAGGGGCGACCCTCCACGCAGATCAGCAGTTGCTGGCCGAGTTGCGGATGGGGTGGTGGCAGCAGCACATCGCCGATAGCGAGAGTGGCGAGCTCATCCATGGTCAGCCCCATCTCGCCCCACTGCAGGGAGAGGGTGAGGGGCAGCGGCAACCGCTGCTGCCGTGGCCGTGGTGGCAACTTGCTCAGCAAGGACTCGGGCTGCGGCAGCCAGAGGGCGAGGCTGGCCCCCTCCCGTTGCAACCGCAGTTGCAGGGCTGGCTCATCGGTCTGAACGTTACTCTCCTGTCGGGTCAGCGCCGAGCAGGTGAGGCCACCGAGGGGTTGTCCCAGCCGTTCGATCAGTGCCAGTTGCAGCGGCTCGGGCAGGCTGAACAGCGCCGCCTGCTGCAGATCGGGCGCCAGCCAGTGAGCCAGCTCGGCGCCGTGGCACAACAGCGGTAAAGAGAGCCCCTGCCACTGCAGTTGCAGCCGGGTATCGAGTGTCGCAGGCGGCAAACCGATGGCGAGGAGAAGCTCGCCGCCACTCCAGCTAAAGTGCTGGCGGTATTGGCTCAGGGTCTGCTGTAAAGTCAACTCCGCCAGCGAGGCGGAGGTGAGGGCAATCGGTGTCATGCGTCGGCATCCCACTCTTCGTAGATGGATCGTTTATGGCGTGAGCCCTGCTCACTGTCAGGCTGGCCGAAGAGATCGAGAGCGACCCGCTCGCCGGGATAGAGCCGTTGCAGGCGGTCGACCAGATCGCCGCGCCCCTGATTGAGCAGCAATTGCCCTTCGCTGGTTGCCAGAATCTCGATCTGCAGCTCGCCATGGTGGTGAGCGATGCGAATGGAGAGATCGCCCAGCTGTGGCAACGTCAGGCGCAGCAGCGGCGGACGCTCCGGGCGGCCCAGCTCCTGATAGATATCCACCGCCAGTCGCTCCAGCAGCTGACCCAGTTCCCGATTATTCTCGGCAGGTGTAAGCCGGGCGAGCTGCAGATCCCCGGGGGTTTTCACCTGTGGAGGGATCGGTTGACCGCTGGCTTCGGGTATTTCGTCGCTCAGAGTGAGCGCATTGATGTCAGTGTCAGTGTCAGTGTCAGCGGCGAGCGGCTCTGCGAGCTCACGGGCATCGACTAAGGATGCTTCGTTCAGTTGCTTGGCGGCTTTTTCGGTCACTAGCGCCCTGTCCAGTCCAGAGGTGTCACCTGTTATCAACGTGTTATCCGTGCCCTTATCGGAATATGCCGGGTGCTTTTCCTGTGCCGATGACGCTGTGGACAGCGAGCTCTTTTGTCCTGGTAGTGACCATGCTTCTGGGGACAGGTGTGCGCAGCCCTCCAGCTCTTTATCCTGCGAGTGTTGATCTGCTTGTCGCTCTGTTTCCTTCTGGTCACGGGCGGCCACTTCAGAGAGGGAAATGCCGAGTTGCTCCTCTTTGACGAGCGGCTCTGGCTGCCGTTTTTTTGACCTTTCGTGAGCGGCGGCAAGCTCCTGCTGTTGGGCCTTATCGGCTATCTCTTTTTTCTGTTGCTGCGCCTGCAATAGCTGTTGATGCAACGCAACCCTGCTCTGGTGCAGGTTATTTTCCCGGTGTTGGTGAGCTGTCTTTTGTTCCTGATCAAGCCGCATTGCCTGCTCGAAACGTTGCTGTTGCGACCGATTGGCTTCAGCCATCTGGGTATCGCCCCGGGCTGTCACTGTGCCCTGTGTCGGGAGGATTCGGTTCATGACTCGTTACATCCTGATCTGCTGGCGGAACTCTTCCTGTTCCTGCTCTTCGTTGTAGTCACGCAGGGCTTGCTGTGAGGCCTGCTCCTGACGGTGTAGTTCGGCAAATTTCTGTTGCTGCTGGCGGGCTCGGTGTACCGCCTGCTGGCGCTCCTGCAAGCGGATGCGCTCTTCGGCCACCCGCTCGGCCTGCTCGGCGGCAGTTTGTTCAAGCTGGGCCTCTTTCTCCCGCAGCAGTGACACTTGCTGTTGCCACGCCTTGAGCCCCTTGCGATCGAGTTGCTCCGCCTGACAGATGGCAAATAGCCGCTCCTCTTCTGCAAGGCGCCACTGGCGATAGTCGAGACTCTCCTGCTCCGCTTCGCGCTGGCGAACGCGGGCGAGTTGTACCCGAGCCTGCTGGGCGGCGAGTTGCTGCTCGGCCCTATCCAGCCGCAGGTCTTTTATTCGTTGCAGGCGGCCAATCATCGGGTCAGCGCCTCCAGAGTCGAGAGAGCTTCCGGCAGTGAGCTGGGTTCATGGGTGCCTTGCCTGAGCCACTGGCGAATTGTCTCGATGCGGGCAATCGCCTCGTCGGCCACCTTGTCCTGCCCTTTCTGGTATTCGCCGATCTGCAGCAACAGCTCCACCTCTTCATATTTCGCCAGCCAGCTGCGCAGTCGACCTGCCTGAGCCTGATGCTCGGGCTCGATGATCTGGTTCATCACCCGGCTGGCGGAGCGCAGCACATCGATGGCCGGGTAGTGGTTGGCCGCCGCCAGTTTGCGCGACAAGATAATGTGGCCATCGAGGATCGAGCGGGTCTCGTCGGCGACCGGCTCTGTCATGTCATCCCCCTCTACCAGCACGGTATAGAGGGCAGTGATGGAGCCCTTGTCTGACTGACCGGCCCGCTCCATCAGGCGGGGCAGGGCGGCAAACACCGACGGCGGATAGCCCCGTCGGGTTGGTGGCTCGCCAGCGGCCAGACCAATCTCCCGTTGGGCACGGGCAAAACGGGTGACGGAGTCCATCAGCAGCAGCACCCGCTTGCCCTGATCGCGGAAATACTCGGCGATGGAGGTGGCGACAAAGCCCGCCTTGGCCCGCTCCATGGCGGGGCGATCCGAGGTGGCCACTACCAGCACGGCCTTTTTTAAACCCTCCTCTCCCAGATCCGCTTCGATAAATTCGCGCACCTCACGGCCTCGCTCACCGATCAGCGCCAGCACGGTGACATCTACCTCGGCGCTGCGAATAAGCGACGCCAACAGGGTGCTCTTGCCACCACCGGCGGCCGCGAAGATCCCCATCCGTTGCCCCTCACCGCAGGTGAGCAGGCCGTCGATAGCGCGAATGCCCAGCGAAATGGGTTGCTCAATCCGCTTGCGGCTCATGGGAGCGGGCGCATCCCGATAGACCGGATACCAGGCCTCGGGCTCTGGCAGATGGCCACCGCCAAAGGGGTTGCCGAGGCCATCGAGCACCTGGCCGAGCAGATGCTCGCCGACCCCGACCTGATGCATGGCACCGGTCGGGCTCACCTCGGTGTTGGAGGAGATGCCGAACATCTCGCCAAGGGGGGTGAGCAGAGCCTGATGCTGGGCAAAGCCGATCACCTCTGCCTGCAGGGAGAGGGTGTTGTCGGGGTTGCGCAGATGGCAGAGCTCGCCGATCCGCACTCCCGGGACGACCGCCTTGAGCAGGGTGCCGGTCACCTGGGTGACCCGGCCACGGATCTGGATCAGGCGGCACTCGTCGATGGCGTGACGAAGCTGGTTGGGGATGTGGTCGAGGGAGAGGGTCATAACAATCTGCGCCATTGAAACTGGTGGCCACTATAGGGGATGGGGGGCTACGGGGATTTCAGCGCGAGTCGGGACTTTTTAGAAAACCGTTGGGGGCGGGCTAAAAATTCACGGCCGATTTTGGCATAGGGGGATGAGGGCGATTTTTATAATGCCATCCTCGTCAATCGATTCGTCACGGGAGTTTTCATGGCCATTATCCAGAGCAACCCCTATGCCCCTGCCGCCCAGCCCGAGCTGCGCGGAGCAGAGGTCGCATCCCGTCAGGCTCCCCTGCAGGGTGGGCAATTTCAGGGGGAGCGGGTCGTGCTGGCCAGTGCCGCCCAGTCGCTGGCCGATGCCGCCGAAGAGCTCACCTTCGTCTTCTCCGAGCGATCCGAACTCTCGCTCGCCAAGCGCAAGCTGAGCGACAGCCACGCCCGCATCAGCGAGATCGAGGCACTGGTGGGGGACTACCTCGACAAGGTGCCGGAGCTGGAACGCCAGCAGAAGATCAAGGAGATGGTGAGCCACCTCGGTAGCGGTCGGCTGGCCAACCTCTCCCAGTTGCTGGCCTACCTCGAGAGCTATTCGGGGGAGGTGAGCGAGCAGTTCGAGGCGCTCTGCCAGGCGCGCAAGGCCCTCGCCGGACGACCGGAGATGCAGGGCACCCTGGCGCTGGTGGAGCAGGCGCTGGCCAAGCTGGCGGACGAGCAGGGCAGTGCCATCGTGCTGGGGGCGCGCATTACCGGCCCCGCGGCCGAAGCGGCCAAAGCGGGCGTGGGAGCCGAGCAGGATCTGCGGGATCTCTATCGCGATGCGGTGCAGGACTACCGCGCCCTTTCTGCCGCCTGGCGCGATATTCACAGCCGCTTTGGCAACGGTGCGCTGGAGAAGGTGACCGGTTTCATGATGAAGGCCCTGAGTGCCGATCTCGACAGCCAGCAGCGCTGGCTCGACCCGGTCAAGCTGGAGCGGGTGATGAGCGACATGCACAAGCTGCGGCTGCTCAACACCCTCTCGGCGCAAGTGGAAGAGCTGTGGCAACGGGTGAAGGAGGGCTCGGCCCATGGCATACGGGCCTTCTGATCTGATGGGCGATCTGATCGCCCTGGTGGAGAAACGCTGGGCCAGCGTGCGGGATGTGGAGCAGGTCGGTGTGGCTCTTGAGCTGTCAGATTGTCGCCAGCAGGTGCTGCTCTATCAAGAGCTCAAGCGGCTGATCCGCCTGCTGCCGGTGGAGCTGTTCAGTGAGGAGGAGCAGCGCCAGAACCTGTTGCAGTGCTGTCAGGGGGCGCTCGATAACGCCATCGAGCGGGAAGAGGATGAGTTGTCTGGAGAGTCGTCATGAACTGGATTGAACCCCTGCTGGTGCAGTTTTGCCAGGATCTGGGCATCACCATAGGGGATAACCCCCATTCGCTGATCCAGCTTGAACTGGAGCAGAGCGGCACTCTGCAACTGGAGCGCCATCAGGGGCAACTGACCCTCTGGTTGGCCCGCGCTGTGCCCTGGCATCAGAGTGGCGAGGCGATCCGCCGCGCCATGACCTTGACCGCCGCGGCGCAAGGGCCGGCACTGCCGGTGCGCAGCGGCTGGTTGGGGGAGGATCAGCTTATCCTCTTCGTTACCCTGGATGAGCGGGCCGTGACTCTGCCCCAGCTCCATCAGGCAGTGACCACCCTGACCCGGCTGCAGCGAGAGGTGCTGGCGTCATGAGCCGGATCACTGCCGCGCATATCGGGATCGAGCAGCTCAGCGCCATCTCACTTGACGATCAGGAGCGCAGCCTGCCGGGGCGTTATGCCCTGTTGCCCGATGGCCAGTCCATCGAACCCCATATCAGCCGCCTCTACCCCGAGCGGCTGGCGGATCGGGTGCTGCTCGATTTCGCCACCCCGGATCGCGGCTTCCACGACTTGCTGCGGCCGGTTGATTTCAATCAGGCGATGCAGGGGCTGCGCAGTGTGCTGGCAGAGGGGCAGAGCCCCGAGTTGCGAGCGGCCGCTGCGTTGCTTGAAGAGATGCACGCCGATGAACAACTGATGCAGATGACCCTTCATCTGCTGCACAAGGTATGACCATGGTGCTTACGTCACAGCAGCAGGATGCGCTGCTGCTCACCGGCTGGTTGCAACTGCAATATGGCCACCCCGACAAGGCGTGCGTCCTGCTGGCCGCCCTGCTGCAGATCCACCCCGACCATCAGGGAGGGCGACGGACCCTGCTGGTGGCCCTGCTCAAACAGAGGGAGGGGGAGGCGGCGCTGGCTCATGTCGATCAGCTGATGCAGCAAGGGGAGGCCGACGGCCCGCTCTGGCTCTGTCGCAGCCGGGCCTGCCAGTTGGCAGGGCGGCTGGATGAAGCCCGTTTTGCCTATCAACAATACCTCGAACTGGAAGAGCAGAATGAATCAACGCTCCCTTGAGCTGCTGCGCCGGATAGGCGAGCGCAAGGACATCATGCTGGCGATCCTGCTACTGGCCATCGTCTTTATGATGGTCTTGCCGCTGCCGCCGGTGGCCCTCGATATCCTGATTGCCATCAACATGACCATCTCGGTAGTACTGCTGATGATGGCGGTTTATATCAATTCGCCGCTGCAGTTCTCCGCCTTTCCGGCGGTGCTGCTGATCACCACCCTGTTCCGGCTTGCCTTGTCGGTGAGTACCACCCGGATGATCCTGCTGCAGGCCGATGCGGGGCAGATCGTCTACACCTTCGGCAACTTCGTGGTGGGGGGCAATCTGGTGGTGGGGATCGTCATCTTCCTCATCATCACCATCGTCCAGTTTCTGGTGATCACCAAGGGCTCGGAGCGGGTCGCCGAGGTGAGTGCCCGCTTCTCCCTCGATGCCATGCCGGGCAAGCAGATGAGTATCGATGGTGACATGCGCGCCGGGGTGATCGACGTGCACGAGGCGCGGGATCGTCGCGGCGTCATCGAGAAGGAGAGCCAGATGTTCGGCTCCATGGATGGCGCCATGAAGTTCGTGAAAGGGGACGCCATCGCGGGCCTCATCATCATCTTCGTCAACATCCTCGGCGGCGTCACCATCGGGGTGACCCAGAAGGGGTTATCCGCTGCCGATGCGCTGCAGCTCTACTCCATCCTGACGGTGGGTGATGGCATGGTCTCCCAGGTGCCGGCGCTGCTGATCGCCATCACCGCGGGCATTATCGTCACCCGGGTCTCCTCCGAAGAGTCTTCCGATCTGGGTACCGATATCGGCGCCCAGGTGGTGGCCCAGCCCAAGGCGCTGCTGATAGGTGGTCTGCTGCTGGTACTGTTTGGTCTGATCCCGGGCTTCCCGATGATCACCTTCTTTGCGCTGGCGGCCATCGTCACGGCGGGCGGTTACTTTATCGGCTTGCGTCAGCGCAAGGCGCAGAGCAGCAACAGTCAGGATCTTCCTGCCGTGCTGGCGCAGGGGGCCGGGGCCCCTGCCGCCCGCAGCAAGCCAAAACCGGGCAGCAAGCCGCGGGGCAAGCTGGGGGAGAAGGAGGAGTTCGCCATGACTGTGCCGCTCCTGATCGATGTGGATGCCGCTTTGCAGGCCGAGCTGGAGGCGATTGCCCTCAACGACGAACTGGTGCGGGTGCGCCGCGCCCTCTATCTCGATCTCGGAGTGCCCTTCCCGGGTATTCACCTGCGTTTCAACGAGGGGATGGGGCCTGGTGAATACCTGATCCAGCTGCAGGAGGTGCCGGTCGCCCGCGGTCTGCTGCGCCCGGGCCATCAGCTGGTACAGGAGAGCGCCTCCCAGCTCGATCTGCTGGGGATCCCCTACGAAGAGGGGGCGCCGTTACTGCCGGGACAACCGACCTTGTGGGTCGCTAATGAACATCAGGAGCGGCTGGAGAAGTCACGGCTGGCCACCCTCACCACCGATCAGGTGGTGACCTGGCATCTATCCCATGTGCTGCGGGAATATGCCGAGGACTTTATCGGCATTCAGGAGACCCGCTACCTGCTGGAGCAGATGGAGGGGAGCTATGGCGAGCTGGTGAAGGAGGCGCAACGCATCATCCCGCTGCAGCGTATGACCGAAATTTTGCAGCGGCTGGTGGGGGAGGATATTTCCATCCGCAACATGCGCGCCATCCTCGAGGCGATGGTGGAGTGGGGCCAGAAGGAGAAGGATGTGGTGCAGCTTACCGAGTACATCCGTAGCAGCCTCAAGCGCTACATCTGCTACAAGTACGCCAACGGCAACAACATCTTGCCTGCTTATTTGCTCGATCAGCAGGTGGAGGAGCAGATCCGCGGCGGCATTCGCCAGACCAGCGCCGGCAGCTATCTGGCGCTCGATCCCACTATTACCCAGAGCTTCCTCGATCAGGTGCGCCATACCGTCGGTGATCTGGCCCAGATGCAGAACAAGCCGGTGCTCATCGTCTCCATGGATATCCGCCGCTATGTGCGCAAGCTCATCGAGGGGGATTACCACGCCCTGCCGGTGCTCTCCTATCAGGAGCTGACCCAGCAGATCAATATCCAGCCCCTCGGGAGGGTCTGCCTGTGAGGGGGGACCCGTTAACCTCTGACCCCCTGATCCCCTGGCTGCAAGCTAGGGGTGTGGCGGTAGCCCCTCACCATTTGGGGGCAACCCCCATCCAGCTCGGCCACGGTTTTTGCTATCGCCAAATTTATCTCGCCTGGCGCTTTGATCCTGCGACCAGACGGGTCTGGATCCTGCTGGTGCGCCGTGAGGGAGAGCGGGCCGGTCTGGCCAACCCCTTTGCCGCCCTTTATCTGCTGGCCGAAGCCACTCTGACAGTGCTCGGGCCGGGCCATTACCTCTACGGCAACGTCGATGTCTTTCGCGGCAGTAGCCTGAGCGGTGAGCGGCTTGGCCGATTCTACCTGCGCTGGACGGGAGCCAGTGAACCCGAGCCCGGCTGGTTCATGCTGGCCGCCGAGCGAGTCTGTTCCTTGCGGGATATGCGAAAACGACAAAAGCACGGCCTTGCGTGACAGGCATGTCCAAAGGGGCCTCATAGAATAGGAGCCAAGATGAAACAACCGCGTTTTGCCGACCATAGCGAGACCATTTCGCAAGCAGAGCAGGCCATTGCCGACAGCGATCACCGCAACGCTCTGTTGCAAGAGATGCTGGCTGGCCTCGCTCTCTCGGATCAGACCTGTCAGCTGCTATTCGATGCGCCGACCGAGCAAGTGGCCGTGGCCGAGCAGGAGTTGCTGGCTGAGATCCAGCGCAGACAGGCGTTACTGCCGGCACAGCCGGGAGAGGGCCGCAAGAGTCGCCGTCCCACCATGATGCGCGGACTGATGATTTAAGGAGTCGTGATGAGCACTATCCCTGACTACAACACCAACCCTGGTGCGTTCGTCGGCTGGCTTGATGGGCAAGCGCTGGACGCATTGCCGGGCCATAAAAACCCCAAGTTGACCGAACTGGTCGAGCTGCTCAAGGGCAAGATCACCATCAGTGCTGACTCATCGACTGCGCTGACCAAAGAGCAGTTGGAGAAGTTGCTGGCTGCCTATCTGACGGATCCCGCCTCGATCAACGGGGGTTGGGCGATGGGCCAGTTCCAGGGGGGGCAAGATGCGGCCATTGCCGCCATCAAGGGAATGATCGAGCGGGGAGTAAAACAAACCCCGCCAGTCACCCACTGGACCGTCCCTGAATTTATGCTGCTCTCCCTCAGTGCGCTGACCATGGATCGCATCGATGACGATCTCATCACGACCTTTACCGGGGTGATGGCGTTTCAGGACAACCAGCGTAAAGGGCTGCGGGAGGAGCTCGCAGAGATGACAGCTGAGCTGAAGATCTACGGGGTGATCCAGTCCGAGATCAACAAGAAGCTCTCGGAGGCATCCGACAAACCGACTTTCAACACCAATTTCAATCTGCTGGATTACAAGCTCTATGGCTATGAATCTCAGGCCAAATTTCTGGATGGGGCAGAGTTCAAACTGTTGTCGAAAATGTTTACCGATGATCTGGTGAAAAATGCACTGCAAGAGTTCACCAACGCTAAAAATGCGCTGGAAAAAGTAAAGTCGGCCAGCCTTGACTCCAAAACGCTGGGTGAGGCCAGTGCCGCTTATGAGCGTAAAAAAGCCAATCTTGAGCAGATCGTAGCAACGCAGGTCATCACAGTTAAAACGTTCCTCGAAAGTGGCCAGAAGAAGAGCGGCGCGATGAAAAATATCGAAGCCAGCTACAGCTATGACAAGGACAACAACAAGCTTGGCAACTTCTCCACCAGTGTGAGCGACCGTTCTCGCCCGCTCAACGATCAGGTCAGTGAAAAGACCACCCGCCTCAACGACGTCAGCTCGCGCTACAACGCCGCCATCGAGGCACTCAACCGCTTTATCCAGAAATACGACAGCATCATGCGCGACATTCTTGGCGCAATTTGAGGAGAGATCATGCAGACCGACACCACCCTGACCCCGGAATATGAAGC
>NZ_JBFODV010000018.1:0-42026 GCF_040908495.1 Aeromonas sp. R1-1
GCCTGTTGCTGCGGCCGCTGCTCGATATGAGTCGCGCCGAGCTGGCCGAGGCGGCGGCGAGTCTCCCCTTTGGCTGGGTGGAGGATGAGAGCAATCAGGATGTGAGCTATGACCGCAACTTTTTGCGCCAGACGCTTATCCCCCAGCTCAAGGCGCGCTGGCCCGCCATGGCCCAGACTGCGGCGCGCAGCATGGCCCTGTGCGCCGAGCAGGAGGCGCTGCTGGACGAACTGGCAGAGAGTGACTGGCAGCTGGCGGGCGAGGGGGAGGCGCTCCATATCGGCCCGCTGCACGCCCTTTCACCCACCCGGCGCAATAACCTGCTGCGCTACTGGATCCGCCGTCAGGGGGGGGAGATGCCATCCCGCGAGCAGCTTGCCCGGCTCTGGCAGGAGGTGGCGTTGGCGCGCGGCGATGCCAATCCCCAGCTCAACTGGGGTCGCCAGAGCTGCCGCCGTTTTCAGGAGCGGCTCTATCTGGTGAGCCCTGACCTGCAACCTTGCCATCAGGTGTTGCCGCTGACCGTGGGTGAGCCGCTGACCCTGCCGGACGGGTTGGGCGAGCTGGTGGTGCGTATGGCGGAGCACGGCGAGGATCTGCTGCGTTCCCCCCGAGCGGACGAGCCGCTCTCGGTGCGTTTTCAGGTAGCGCCCGGGATCCCCCTCAAACCGGTGGGGCGAAGCGGTAGTCGGCGGATGAAGAAGCTGCTGCAGGAGTATGGCGTGCCTTCGTGGCAGCGGGGGCGCATCCCCATCCTCTACTATGGCGAGCAGGTGGCGGCGGTGGTGGGGCTCTTTGTCTGCGACGGTTTTATGGCGCAGGGGGCCGGGCTGGTCTGTCGCTGGCAGGGGAGCGGTGCAGCCCCGGTTCTGCCCGAGCAGGATCTTGCCTGAGGGTGATCTCGGTGTGAGGGGGGATTAGCCCCAAAAAAAGAAGCTCCGGTCACATGGCTCGCATGTGCCGGAGCAAAGAAGAGTTCGGGATTATTCGTTAGGACTGGCCTTACCGGCTTTCTTGCGGGCGTAGAGGTGGCTGTCGGCCGCCTCGTAGAGGCTTGGCACATCGACCCCGGATTGCCAGCTGGCGGCGCCAAGGCTGCATCCGACCGAGAAGGTGCTGAGCTCCTTGTTGGTCATCAGCATGTGCTGCAGTCGCAGCCAGACCGGGCGCCACGCCTCGGGTTCGGCCGGTTGCAGCAGCAGGGCAAATTCATCTCCCCCAAGCCGGAAGGCTTGATCCGTGCTGCGGATACACCCCTTGAGCAGCTGGGCGAAGCGACTCAGCACCAGATCCCCCACCGGATGGCCCCAGGTGTCATTGATCTGCTTGAAGCGATCGAGATCCAGCAGCACCAGCACCAGACCGTGAGGCTCGCGGCTGTGCTGCTCGATGGCGCGGCCAATGGCTTCGTCAAAGTAGGAGCGGTTGCCAAGGCCGGTCAGGTGATCGAGCCTGACCAGCTGATCCAGTTTTTCCAGCCGCAGATAGAGGGGCAGCAGCAGGCAGAGCAGCTGATGGTATTGCATCAGTACCCGTTGCTGGCTGCCGCTCAGCGGATGTTCCAGCTCGTAGTGAAGCTGGCCGAGCAGCTGGCCATGCTGACCGCGCAGCTCGAACGGATAGTTGTGCAGATTGAGGGTGGCCAGCGGCGGGTGCTGGATCAGCACATGGGGCTGGCCACAATCGAGGTAGAGACTGTGGATCCTGACAATTCTTGCCGCACGATCGGCAAAAGTTGTCAGCAGACCGCCGAGATCGCTCTGCCCCAACAACTGCTCGAGCAACTGGTTGCGTTCAACGCTGGGCAACGGCGTGAGCCGCTCCATCTGGCGAACCCACTGCTCGATGCCATGGCTAAAGCCATTAAGTGACGACGTATTTTCCATGGTCTTCCACCTGTAACACCTGACTACTGTCTCCTCCCTGCAATTGGCATGCCCAATATATCTTTCCTGCCCGCCAGATCGGCTGACTAAGCTTAAGTCGATAAAAGGAGAGGAAAATTTGTACACCGACCTGTTGATCCTGCTGTTCGCCGCCGTCCTGCTGGTGGCAACTTTCCGGCGCCTCGGCTTGCCGGTCATCCTCGCCTACCTGATTGCCGGTGTGTCGCTCGGCCCCCACGGGCTGGCGGTGATCACCGGCCAGTCGATCATGCAGACCATTGCCGAGCTGGGGATCGTCTTTCTGATGTTCTCGCTGGGGCTGGAGTTCTCCCTGCCGAAATTGCTGGCGATGCGCCGGTTGGTGCTGGGGGTGGGGATGTTGCAGGTGCTGTTCACGTCACTGCTCTTCTTCGCCATCGGCTGGTGGTGGGGGCTGGGTCTGGCCCAGTCGCTGGTAGTGGCGGGAACGTTGGCACTCTCCTCGACGGCTGTGGTGATCAAGCAGCTCGGCGAGCAGAAGCAGCTCCATACCCGTCGCGCCCAGCTGGGGGTGAGCGTGCTGCTGTTTCAGGATCTGGCGGTGGTGCCCCTGCTGGTGATGATCCCTATTCTCGCCCAGCCGGAAGTGCAGGGGAGTGCGCTGGCCGCCGAGATCGCCTGGGCCACCCTCAAGGGGCTGTTTGCTCTATTCACCCTGTTGGCGGTGGGCAAGTGGTTGCTGCCGCTGCTGTTTCACGAGGTGGCGCGAGCCCGCTCCGACGAGTTGTTCGTGCTGAGTGCCCTGCTGGTGGCGCTGCTGGCTGCCTACATGACCCATTCACTCGGGCTGTCGATGGCGCTGGGGGCGTTTCTGGCGGGGATGATGCTGGGGGAGTCCCACTACCGTCATCAGCTGGAGGTAGACATCAAGCCCTTTCGCGATGTGCTGATGGGGCTCTTCTTTATCACCATCGGCATGGCCATGGAGTGGGAGCTGGTGGCGCGGGCATGGTGGCAGGTACTGATCTGCGTGGTGCTGCTGGTGCTGTGTAAATCCCTGCTGGTGCTGCTGGCCGGGCGGCTGATGGGGGAGCGAAAGCGCGACAGCATGGCCGCCGGCATCATGCTCAGTCAGGTGGGGGAGTTCGGCTTCGTGTTGCTGGCACTGGCACTGCACCACGGCCTGCTGGATCAGCAACTGGTCTCCCTGCTGATCGGCATCGGCATCATCTCCATCGCCATGACCCCCTGGCTGGTGACCCAGGCCCATTCGCTGGCTCGCAGTCTGACCGATCCGGCGCTGCTGACCCGCTCCGAAGTCGCCCAGTCGGGCCTGAGCAAAAACCAGCACGTCATCATTGCCGGGTTTGGCCGGGCGGGGCAGACCTGTGCCCGCTTTCTCAAGATCGAGGAGATCCCCTTCCTGGCCCTCGATCTCGACCCGGAGCGGGTGAGCGAGGCCAAGCTGGCGGGGGAGCAGGTGGCCTTCGGCGATGCCAGCCGCCGCGATATTCTGCTGGCCGCCGGGTTGTTGCGGGCGCGGCTGGTGATCATCACCTTCGATGATCGCAAGCGGGTGGAGGCTATGCTGGCACTGATCCGCGAATTGGCGGGGGATCTCAAGGTGCTGGTGCGTACCCGGGATGACAGTTTTCTGGAGCAGTACAAGCAGGCGGGGGCGTTTGAGGTGATCCCCGAATCCCAGGAGGGGGCTCTGATGCTGGTCTCCCACCTGCTGCTCAACTGCGATATTCCCATTGGCCGGGTGATCCGCCGGATGGAGCTCGAGCGCAGCAGCCAATATCGCTTCCTGCACGGCTTCTACTGGGGGGATCAGAGCGCCAGCAATCTGGAAGCGGATCAGCTGCTCGAACGCCTCCATCCGCTTTTGCTGCACGATCAGGCGTGGGCGGTAGGCCGTGAAGTGCGCGAGTTGCCGCTTGATGAGGTGCGGATCAAGGAGGTGCATCGCGGGGCTCAGAGCCTGGAACCCAGACCCGAGCTGGTGCTGGCGGCTGGCGATCGACTGATCCTGTTTGGTACCGTGGTGGCGATGGAGCAGGCGGAGCAGCGTTTGCTGGAGGGGCGCTGAGTCCCCTTGCACTCATCGGCCGCCCCCTTTACTCCCGCTCTTTTGGTAGCCCTTCGATATCGAGGAAGGCGACGACCCGCTCCCGCTCCCTCAGGGTGTCCTGATAGCCCAGCTTGATCAGCTGCTGGCAATAACCCGGATAGAACATCAAAAAGCTGGCCAGACTGCTGGTCTCATCCCCCTTCACGCCCAGCACCCGCAACAGGCGGCGCAATTTTAGCGGCAGTTTGCGCAGGTAGGCCAGTGCGATGGTGTCGAGATCTTGACTCGGTTTTAGCACGCAGGTCTCCACCCGTTTCAGCTTGAGGCGGTTGCGTTCCCGCTCTGGGATCAGATCCAGAGTCTGGTTGATGCGCCACAGCCGCTCCAGATCGGAGTTGAGGGTGTCGGTAAAGACGGTATCGAGCAGATGGCTGGCGATATTGGAGCTGGTGAGATGGCCGTGATGATGGGTTGGCGCCGAGTGGGCAGGCGGATCCAGGGTGATCAGCAGGATCCGCTCCGCACCCAGATGGATGGCGGGGCTGAGCGGGCTCAGCTGGTGGATGGAACCGTCGCCGTAGAACTTCTCGCCGATCCGGGTGGCTGGAAAGACGAAGGGGAGCGCCGAGGAGGCGAGCAGATGCTCAGATGTAAGCACGGTGCGTACCCCGCGCCGTCTGGCCCGCTCCCAAGGATGGTGGTCGGCCCGCCCCTGAAAGAAGGTGGTGGAGAGGCCGTCATCGTAATCCGATGCCGTGATGGCCAGCGCCTCCAGACTGCCGTAGAGGATGTTGTCATCGATGCGGTGATAGTCGATGAGTTGATCCAGCAGGCGGTGCAGCGGCGCGTTGTCAAAGAGGTGAAAGGCGTGGTTGGTGTGGGGATTGATCAGCCCCGCCGACCCTTCGTACATCAGCCGCCACAGCAGTCGGCCGGGGTGAAAATCGAAGATGTGGTGAGTTTCGAAACGGCGCCAGACCCACTCCAGCTTGCGCACCCCCAGATGGAAGCAGGAGGCGTAGCAGGCGAGCGCAGTGACATTGATGGCCCCCGCCGAGGTGCCACACAGGATGGGAAAAGGGATGCCGAGATTGCGCGGGTAGAGCTCCGCAATCGCCTTGAGGGCGCCGACCTGATAGGCGGCGCGAGCACCGCCACCGGTGAGCAACAACGCTGTATTGGGTCTGGCCATATGCTGGCGCCTTATTGTGTGCTGACAAGAATGTTCCCACTGACAAGTTAACTATAAGGCGCTGTATCAAATATAAAAACGGGCGCTCGCCCGTTTTTTTCATGGCCCCATGTCAAAGGGCGCGGTGAGGATTTTCCGGCCGAGCCAGCTGATCGAAGGCGGCGAATACCGGGGCGCTGGCGAGGATACGACCGTGGCCCAGACCCCGGGTGCTCACCAGCCGGGTATGACCATCCTGACTGGCCCGCAAGGAATCGCCGTGCGGGGCAAACCTGTCCTCCTCGTCGTGCACTATCATCGCCGCGCCGCTGCGACTGGCGAGGCGACCCAGCGGATCGACCGTGCTCAAGGGGTGCTGGTACTCCTGCTCAATCTCCTTGACCACCGCATCGAACAGCCGGATGGAGTAGCCGGAGCGTGCCACCATGCCGTAGAGCTGGGGCACATAGTCGAGCACCGGCGAAATCAACAGCAGCGGCAGGGTATCGATACCCGGCTGACGGCTGGAGAGAGTGACGGCGCCTCCCATGCTGTGGGCGATGACCCCGTGCAGCGGGCCTGCTTCGCTGGCCAGCTTGGTCGCCAGCTCGTCGAAGGCGCGCACGAAACGTGGCAGGTGACCAGTGTTGCCCGCGCTCTGGCCGTGGGCCGGATGATCGTAGGCAATGGCGGTGAAACCCTGCGCGGCGATATGGCTCATCAGCGGATAGAACTGGCTGGCGCTGCCGGACCAGCCGTGCATCAGCAGCCACAGCGGCCCCTGACCGAGCCGATAGCTCATCAATACCCCTTCGCTGGTATGGACGGCCTGCTTCACCAGACCGGCAGGCTCGTGGTCATCCCGCTGGTTGCGCTGGGGGGTGAGCAACAACTTGCTGGCGGTACGCTTGGCATGGGTAGGGGCGAGTCTGTGGTGCAACCGGGTGCCGATCCCCAGCAGCCATTTGCTCGGGCTGAAGCGGCGGGTGTTGAAGTAGATCTTGCTGCTCATGGTCATCCTGTGGTTTTTATGTGCGAACGGTCGTGCTTTTTGTTGGTTTTTAAAAATTCGTGTTGAACGGATGCCAAAACATCAGCGCCAGCTGCTCAGCAGAGCGTCCACCTCGGGCCAGAAGTGGCGGGCCGGATCCTGACACAGTTCGAGATCGTTGAACACCTGATCCGCCAGATAGAGGCCATAGAGACGGTAAACGGCGCGCCAGGGATCCATCTCCTGTCGCCACTCGCCTGCGGCCTGACCCTGCACTACCTGACGGGCCAGATAGTCGAGCCAGAAGCGCACCAGTTGCCGGGCAGCTTGCTGCACCAGGCTCTTTTGCTCATGGCCATCCTGCGCCGAGGTCCAGGCGTCGAGGAACATGCAGCGTCCGGCGAAGCAGTGGTTCCACGCCTGCCAGGCCCGCAGCAGGGCGATCAGCTTGTCATGCTGGCTCTGGTGCTCCTGCTGGCGTACCGGCTGGATCACCCGCAGCCGGAACACCTCGGCGGCGTACTCCAGCACGGCGATCTGCAGATTGTCGCGGGATTGAAAGTGGGCAAACAGGCCGCTTTTCGACATCTCGCAGGCGCTGGCCAGCGAGCCGATGGTCAGGCTCTCCAGCCCTTGATGGCTCGCCTGCTCAAAGGCAGTCTGCAAAATGGTTTCCCGGGTCAGGCGCCCTTTGCTCATCACTCTCTCCTCGTTGGCGCTGGCAGCATAAAGTACGATCGTGCTAATTGTCGAGCAACAAATAGCCAGCATGGCTGGCTATGTCGTCTCCCGCGTGTCACTGCGCGCGGGGTTCAGCTCTCCTTGATATCGAGCTGTTGCAGAGCGATAACCGCCTGAGTGCGGTTCTTGACGCCCAGTTTTCTGAAGATGGCGGTGATATGGGCCTTGATGGTGGCCTCGGAGACGTTGAGCTCCCAGGCGATCTGTTTGTTGAGGCTGCCGTCGCGCAGCATGATCAGCACCTTGTACTGCTGGGGGGTGAGGCTGGCCAGCTTGCTGGCGAAATCAGGGCCATCTTCCGATTCGGGATGGAGCGAGATGCCTTCCGGCACCCAGTTATCCCCCCCGATCACCGTATTGAGGGCGTTGACCAGCTCCTTCATCGGCACCGACTTGGGAATAAAGCCGAGCGCTCCGAGCCGCAGCACCTGCTGGATGATGGCCGCATCTTCCGAGGCGGAGACCACCACGATGGGAAGGTCGGGATACTGGCCGCGCAGGTGGGCCAGCCCCTCGAAGCCGTTGGCGCCCGGCATCTTGAGATCGAGCAGCAACAGGTCAACTTCGGGGTGCTCGCCGAGCAGGTTGGTCAGGCTGTCGATGGAGTCCGCTTCCAGCAATTGAGCGTCGTTGATGGCCATGTGCACCGCTTGGTAAAGGGCGCCCCGAAACAGGGGGTGGTCATCTGCGATGACGATGGTAAATTGGCTGTCCATATTTCGGTTAATGGCTCACATTGTTGCTAACTGATTGTTTTGAAAAATCAAACTAGCATCGCTCACCAAGAGGGTCAAACCCGCCGGTGCGCAAATGTGAAGCGACCATCGGATGTTTTGTCATCAGGGCAGATCGGCCGGTCGCAGGCAACTCATGCAGGAGGCAACAGATGGGATCCTTGGTATTGGCGGTGGGCACCGGCTCCACCTGGGCGATGCGGGCGGCACTGGTGCTCGCCATGAGCGGGCTGACGTGGCAGGAGCAGGTGTTTGATCTGGAGGATGCCAAGTCGCTGGCCCGGCTCAAGCGGCTGGCACCGGCCGGTCTGGTGCCCTGGCTCGAACACGATGGCGTGCGGGTTCACGACTCGCTGGCCATCGCCGAATATGTTCACGAGCTCTGTCCTGACCGCCAGCTCTATCCGGTTTCGCTGGCCGAGCGGGCACTGGCTCGCAGTCTCTGCGCCGAGTTGCACGCGGGATTTCGGCAGGTCCGTTCTCTGCTCCCCTTCTTTCTTGGGGCGCCAACCCGTATCGATCCCCCGGTGGAGACGGTCGGTGAGCTGGCCCGTTTGCAGGAGATCTGGTCGCAGGCGCGGGGCCCCTTCTACTTTGGCGAGGCGGGCATTGTCGATGCCTTCTATGCCGTGATGGCCTATCGACTGGCCAGCTACGGCATCCTGTTGCCCGGTCAGGCCGGAGCCTATCAGCAGGCGCTGCTGGCCTGGCCCCTGTGGCAAGAGATGTTGGTCAAAGCTCGCCTGCAGTGGCCGGTGGCAGCGCGCCAGTCACAGTGAACCGTGGCAGATAGATAAACGAAAGAGGGGAGCCAGTGGCTCCCCTCTCTGTTGCTGGTGAATGTGGCTCAAGAGCTACTTCTGCCGACCGGCAAAGACCACCACCACCTTGTCATCCCCCTTCTCCCGCACGAAGGCGTAGGGAGCATCCGAGAGTTTCTGGTGGCTGCCTGCCGCAATGGCCGGATGGGCGGCGCGGAACTGGCCCAGTTGCTGCCAGTGCTTGACCAACTCGGCCTTGTCGCCGCTGGCAAGCTCCTGCCAGTTCATGTCCGAGCGCAGCGCCTGATCGAACACCCCGCCATCTTTGGCCAGCCCGCGGCCGGACTCGTCGCCGTAGTAGAGCTGGATGCCGCCCGGCAGCAGCATAAAGCTGTTGGCGACCCGGCGCTGTAGCGGCACATCCTGATAGTCGCCAAAGAACAGCTTGGTGTCGTGGGAGCTGATGTAGCTCAACACGTTGAACTCGGGATCCTGATTGATGCGGCTGGCGTAGCTGGCATAGGTGGGCTCGGCGCTGGCCATGCACTGGGCCTGTGACAGTGCGAACTCGCGCTGATAGTCGAAGTTGATCAGGGAATCGAAACCGTTCTGATACCAGAAATCCTTGGCGACCCCGTGATCCCACACCTCTCCCACCATATAGAAGGGCAGATCGTCGAGGGCCTTGCCCGGGTTCGCAGTCTTCCACTCCTTGAGCGCAGCGGTGCCCGCCTGCTTGAGCTTGGCCCACACTTCGGGCTCCAGATGCTTGACGGTGTCGGCGCGGAAGCCGTCGATGCCAAAGCGGCGCACCCAGTCGGTGTGCCAGGCGATCAGGTAGTCGCTCACGGTAGCGTCGGGCAGCGCCTTGGCGAGGGTATCCTTTTTCGCGGCCAGCAACGGCGGCAGCCCTACCGGTTTGGTCGATTCGGTCAGAAAGTCGGGCAGCCCCGCCACCGAGCCGGTGACATCGTCGGTGCCTGGCTGCGGGTAGCCGGGCAGACCGGCGCGCACCCAGTCACCACTCCACCACTTGTTCCACGCGGGTGATTGATAGTCGATGAACTGGTTGTAACCATGCCAGTTGAGGCCACCGCTCGGGCGCCACTGGTTCCAGACGGTCGGCAGTTTGCTGCTGTTCTGAGTCAGCTCGGTGAGCCCCAGATCTTGCAGATCGGCGAGGGTGGCGTAACCAGCGTGGTTCATCACCACGTCGAGGATGATCCGCATGCCGCGCTTGTGGGCCTCGTCCACCAGGGTTTTCAGGCTCTCTTCATCGCCGTAGTTGGGGTCAATCTTGGTGAAGTCGAGCGCCCAATATCCGTGGTAGGCGTAGAAAGGGAAGTTGCCCTGCTCGCCACCGCCAATGAAGCCGTGAACCTGCTCCACCATGGGGGTGATCCAGATGGCGTTCATGCCGAGGCTCTTGATGTAGTCGAGCTTCTCGGTCAGCCCCTTGAAGTCACCGCCATGCCAAGTGGCTACCTCATCCTGACCATCCTTCTGGCGGCCGAAGCTGTTGTCGTTGGCGGGGTCGCCGTTGTTGAAGCGGTCGGTCAGCAGGAAATAGACGCTCGCCTGATCCCAGTTGAACGGTGCTGGCTTGGCTGCCTTGACCGGTTCGAGCAGCAGCAGGCCGCCGCTCTCTTTACTCGGGGTAAGGGTCAGTTTGCCCTGTTTGACCACCGCCTCTTGTTTTGAGTAGGCATCCCTCAGTCGGGTACCGTCTGGCCAGACCCCTTTCAGGGATACAGTGACAGGGCCGCCATCCCAGCTGATGCAGGGCTCTTCTGGTGGCTGGCGCTTGAACTCGCTCTTCTTGGTCGCCCGTAGCACCTTGAGGCTGGGGGTATCCGGGTTGAAGGTGAACTGATACTCCCCGGCCAGCATCACCCGCAGGGTAAAGCTCTGATCCTTGCTGCATTTGTCCATGGGCTGGGCGGTGCCGAAGGGGAGCGGCTTGCTCTCGCTCGGGCCAAAGCTGGTGCCGCAACTGTTGCCTGCGTCGCTGATGCGGATCTGGTGGCTCCCCTTGGCAAGGGGATGGGTCAGCTCCACCGTACCCTTGTCCAGCGCGATCGGGGTCGCGACCGGCTGACCATCCACATAGAGATGAACCTCGGGGGCAGCCATCGCCTGTTGGGTGAACAGAGGGGCGGCCAGCAGGGCGAGCCAGAGAGGGGATAAGTGATGAGCACGACGCATAAGCCATTCCTTGAGCAGGGCAGTTCGGACAAGGGCCCATTCTAGGAGCAGCAAAGCGCGCCTTGGATCGGCAAAATGCCGATTTGTGACATCAGTTCAAATGGTTACGTTTTCAAGCCGAGGAAAGTGTGACGGAGAGGAGAGGGACGCTCTGTCGATAAAAATAGCGGCCATAAAAAATGCCGGTCAGGTGACCGGCATTTGGTGTATCAGGCATCGTCGTCACATCAGACGGTGAAGAACTTGAAGTTGACGAAGGCCACCGCGATGAAGGAGGCCACCATGCCGCTGATGCAGAGCACCGCCGGGCGGATTGCTGGCCAGCGATGGGTCAGCAGAATGATGGCCAGCAGGGTCGGGTAGAGCCCGAACATATAGCGTGGCATGGCGTTGAGGCCGGTCATCAGCGGGATGGTGCAGCAGATGAACATCAGGGTCGCTTCGGCCCAGCGCTTCTGGCTGAACAGGTAACCGTTCAGGCACCAGCCGAAGATCACCATGATGGAGAGGTAAGCCTTGCGGCCGCCCAGCTCGAAACCGCTCAGCCACCAGTCCAGCGGGCTGTCCATGTAGCGACCCCAGGCCACCTGAATGTGCTTGAAGGCGAAGGCATCGCCGGTCAGGTGATAGAGGTAGACCATGTAGGCAAACAGGCCAAACGGGATCATCCAGAGGGTGAACACCACCTTGAAAGCGCGCTCGGTAAAGCGGAAAAATTCCCGCCAGCCGTAAGCCTGTAGCGCCAGGATCAGTACCGGGAAGACCATCATCACCCCCAGGTTGCGGGTGGCGGAGATACAGACCCCCAGCACGGCCACCATCAGCCACTGCTCCCGATAGGCGAACAGGAACATCCCAAGCATCAGTGCCATAAAGGTCGACTCGGTATAACCGGAGACGAAGTAGGCTGAGAAGGGGGAGAAGGCGAGCAGCCAGACGCCGAAGCGGGCGGTATCGTCCCCCAGCTTGAGCTGACGCAACACCAGCAGCATCAGCGGCAGGCTGGCGAAGAAGGAGATATTGGTAACAATGATGAGGCCGATCAGGCTCTCGACATTGAACAGGTTGGAGATGGCACCGGAGACCATCGGATAGAGCGGCATAAAGGCCCAGTTGGCCGCATTGCCCTTGCTCAGCCAGCGCGGGTAGAGATCGTAGCCGTTTTCGATAATGCGCTGGAACCAGACGCAGTCGAACTGGCAATAGGCCTGCAGCGGGCCGATGTCGGGGGAGCCATAGAGCTGGACACCGAAGTAGCCCATGCCATACAGCGCCACCCGGCTCAGCATGAAGGCAGCGATGATCATCAGCCAGTCACGACCGCTGATGCGCAGTGACGGGCGATAGGGGAGTGCAGCCCCGGTTAGTGGGGCAGTATTGGTCATATCATTCATCAGGCAAAAACCCAGACGCGAGAGAGAACGTAAGTGAGGACGGTAACGGTCAGGGTGGCGATGACCACCGGCAGCAGACCGGAGAGCCCCGCAAACAGCAGGCCGCTCAGGATCAGGTTACGCACCGCCAGCGAGAAGAGGGCGACCAGCAGAAACTTGCTGGCGGCTCCCTGCTTCTGGAAGGTGATGTAGCGGTGACCAAAGAAGGAGAACCAGAATGCGATGGCAAAAGCCAGCGTGGTAACCAGGTGCTCCGAGATGGTGGGCCAGGTATGAAACAGTGCGATGGAGGTGCCAAGGTCGACGAGGGTAGCCCCCCCGCCGACAAAACCGAAACGTACCAGCCGCCAGAATTCCTCGCGGGAGATCATTGAGGCGCTTGCTCCTGCTGCTCTTGCGGGTTGCTGTCAGCGCTCTGCGGTTTGCCCGCATCCTGCTTGGCATACTGGCCATAGACCCCTTCAATGAGGTAGACCGGGCGCTGTTTCACTTCCACGAACATGCGGCCGATGTACTCGCCGATGATGCCGAGCGACAGCAGCTGGATACCGCCGAGGAACAGCACTACAGACATCAGGGAGGCGTAACCGGGCACGTCGATGCCGAAGAAGATCACCTGGGTGATGATTTTCAGGATATAGAGGAAGGCAACCAGCGAGACGCTGACCCCCACATAGCTCCAGACCCGCAGCGGCCAGCTGGAGAAGCTGAGCAGACCGTCGAGGGCGAAGTTCCACAGTTTCCAGTAGTTGAACTTGGTTTCACCGGCGTGACGGGCCGGGCGCTCGTATGGGACGCCAACGGCACGGAAACCGGCCCAGGCAAACAGACCTTTCATGAAGCGGTTGCGCTCCGGCAGCAGCTTGATCGCCTCGACCACGCGACGGTCGATCAGGCGGAAGTCACCGGCGTTCTCCGGCAGCTTGGTGCTGGTGGAGAGGGCGTTGAAGAAGCGGTAGAAGCCACCGGCAGTCAGGCGCTTCATCGGGGTATCGGCGCTGCGATCGACGCGGATACCGTAGACGGTGTCATAGTCACCGGTCTGCCACAGTTTGACGAACTCCAGGATCAGGGCGGGCGGGTCTTGCAGATCCACGTCCATCGGCACGATGGCATCCCCTTTGGCCTGATGCAGACCGGCGGTCAGGGCCGCCTCTTTACCGAAGTTGCGTGCCAGGTTGACCAGGGTCACGCGCGGATCGCGGGCGATGGCCTGCTCGACCACTTCACGGGTGCGGTCACGGCTGCCATCGTTGACGAATACAATTTCAAGCTGGTCTTTCAGCGGGGCCAGTTCGTTGTCTATCGCGTTGATGAAGGCATCGATGCTCTCTTCCTCGTTGTAAACGGGAACGACCAGAGAGAGTCGAAAATCTGGATGCGACATAAGAACGTCCTTATTTGGGATAGTTGTTTTTATAAAATGGTATTCGGGGCAAGGATCACTGGGCTACGGTCAAACGTACCGACTGCACATTGATGGGAGTAGGTGCCGAGAGCGCCAGAAAATTGGGGCGCTTGGGATCTGCCGTGAGCGAGTCGCCGGGCAGACTGAGGCGGATTTCGTTTATGCCCGCTTTGGCCAGTTTCACCGTGGTGGTGAAGTCGTGACCCAGCGCCACTTTCAACAGGGCACCGGCTTCCGGGCTGTTGATGCGGGCCTGTACGGTAAGCTGATCCGGATTGGCCGCCTGCTTGGGCAGCACAAAGTAGAGACCGCCCTGACCGCTAAGCAAGGTACCTTCGTCGCTCGGCTTCTTGGCCCAGCCTTCGCTGGAGAGGAAGCGGCTCGGTTTGGTCAGATTGAGCTCGTTACCCGGTTGGTAGGTCATGCTGGAGTTGTGTTCCCAGAAGCGGGTCTTGCCTTCCAGATAATAGAGTTTGTAGGCCAGGCTCACGTTGGGGTGAGCAGCCAGATAGAGGGTGTAAAGATAAAAACCGCTTAACGCCAGAATGGCAGTCAAAAAACCGAACTTTTTGTACGTCATATCACTCTCTATGCCTGACAGAAGGGGTAGGCCGATGTCGCGCATATGCTAATCCAATTGCAAAAAAAGCATAGTGGATCACAAAAAAATATTTGGTCACATATTAACCCCTTTTTACCCCTGTTCCAAACGTTGCTGTTTCCCGGTTAAACAGGTCTGGCGGGGCGCCGGTTGCCAATGGTGCTCCGGCAGGGCAATTGGCAAATAGACGTGCTTTGCTGCGTCATTTTCTAGCGGATGCGATAGTCATCTGGCCTCTATCGCCATTTTGCAGGGGGCGATTTATGATGGCTCACTTATTCGTCAAGGATGACATATGAAGTGGATCTCTTGCTGTCTGTTGCTTGGATTATGGGCGCCAATGGCATTGGCCAGGGCCCTGTGTCCCGAGCCTATTCAGGTCGGTTACGATAACTGGCCCCCTTACCATTATTACGAAGCCGATTCACCGCAAGAGGTGCGCGGTTATGCCGCCGAGGTGCTGACGGCTGTGCTCACTTCCATGCACTGCAAGGTCAACTATGTGGAGCTGCCCTGGAAGCGGGTACTGCACGAAATGGAGCATGGCGAGATAGACATGGCGATGGAGGCGAATATCAATGATGAGCGCGCCCGTTATGCCTGGTTTTCCGACTCCTACAACCCGGGGCGCACCTTGCTGTGGATCCGCAAGGGCAGCCACTATCCCGAACAGGATCTGACGAGCTGGCTGGCCAGTGGTTACTCCCTCGGCGTTACCAAAGAGTACTTCTATGGTGAGGAAGTGATGTCGCTGCTCGCTCGCTATGCCAAACAGGTGAGTGCGGTGAGCGACCAGCAAAATTTTGAGAAGCTGGCCCGCGGCCGGATCGACGGTTTCCTCGGTGACATGCTGGCTACCCCCAGCGCCCTTAACAAGGAGGGGATGAGCGGTCTGTTCACCAGTCACCCCATGGTGGTATCCGAATCGCCGAGCTTCTTTATGTTGGGCAAGCGCAGCTTTTCGCCGCAGTTCTTGCAACAATTCAATCAGGCGTTGGCGCGGTTCAAGGAGACAGATGCGTATGACATTATCTGGCAGCGTTATTCCCCCGGGCGCTAGTAAAGTATTGGCCGTTCACGCATCATGAGCGGCCTGAGCATCGGGTCTGCTTGTCAGGCCCGACAGAGTGAACAAACCGTTTTGAGGTATCCATGGGGATGAAGTATTGGCTGGCCCTTGCCAATCTGGTGTGGCTGGGATGTTTGCCCGCTGGCGCGGTACATGCGACCGAAGCACAAGTCGTGGTGGCGGCCAGTGAAACCGGACACGACTGGTATCAGGGCAGTCAGGCCGAACAGGCCCGTGTCGAGCTGGAGCAGCAGTTGCAAGAGGCTGTGCTGGCCCAGCTGCACCCCGATTTTTTCACGCTGTGGAAGCGCCTGCAGGCCACTCCTGCAGACAAGCGTGGCGCCATCTATGACGACATTTTTACCAAGCTGAGTCGTTTCCAGCACGCCTGGCGGGGGATGGATCTGGTCTCGCGCGAGCAGATGAAGACCCTCAAGCTCGATTTGAACCGCCCTGTGGTGACCCAGCCCAGCGATGATGACCTGCTCACCCAGGTGAAATCCCTGCGCCCTCAGGTGGCGGAATACGAGGCGGTGCGGGCCAAAGTGCACAAACTGCTGGCAATGCCGATGGCCAGCAAGTGGCCGACCCTCGATATGCCGACCCTGCGTGCCGGAGAGAGCGCCGCCGAGCTCGGCCAAATCCGCGCCATGCTCAACGAGCTGGGCGACAGCGCCCCGAGCCATGGTGATCAGATTTACGATGGTGATACCGAGCAGGCCATCAAGCAGTTCCAACGTCGTCATGGTCTCACCGCGGACGGCATCATCGGCCGTCAGACCCGCTCCTGGCTCAATACCGGCCCGCAAGTGCGCGCCAGCCTGCTGCTGCGTAACCTGTGGCGTCGCGATCTGGTGGATCAGCTCGCCGGTGGCCGCTACGTGCTGGTCAATATTCCCGACTACCGCCTGAGCGTGGTGGAGTCCGGCAACGAGGTGTTTACCAGCCGGGTCATCGTCGGCAAGGAGCAGCGGGCCACGCCCATTCTGGCCAGCGAAATTCGCTCCATCGTGCTCAATCCCTCCTGGCATGTGCCGCGCTCCATCCTGAGCAAGGACATCCTGCCCAAGCTGGGTCGCGATCCTGCCTATCTGAGTCGCGAGCAGTTCGAGGTGATCGACAGCGAGGGCAATCCGGTCCAGTTCACCGAAGAGGGGTGGCATCAGGCGCTGGCCGCCGGTTTCCCCTATCGCCTGCGGCAAAAGCCGGGGGATCACAATGCTCTGGGGCGCTACAAGTTCTACCTGCCCAACAATGACGCCATCTATCTGCACTCCACCCCGCGCAAGGCGCTGTTCGAGCAGGGGGCGCGCGCCTTCAGTTCGGGCTGCATCCGGGTGGAACATGCGGACGATCTGGCCGAGCTGTTGCTGGCAGATTCCCGCTATCAGCCGGACAAGGTGGCCAATATCCTCAAGGAGAGCCAGACCAAATGGTTGCCGCTCACCACGCCGATCCCGGTCTTTACCGTCTACTGGAGCAGCTGGATCGACGAATATGGTCGCCAGCAACTGCGCAATGACATCTACGGATTTGATCGGGTCAGCTTCCAGAGCCGCCTGCTGTGATCCCTGCCACAGAGTGAAAAGCCCGGCCTGTGTCGGGCTTTTCTATGGGCGATTGAGGTTTGACAGGGCCCCCCGCCGGAGGGTAGTTTCAAGCGCCTGTATCACATTCAATCAGTGATCTTATTCAACTATTTTCGCTTGAATCTGCGATGGACGAACCCCTTATGCTGGAACAAGAGATAAGTCGACGTCGCCTGTTGCTGGGAGCCGGTTGCCTGCTGGGCAGCTCGCTGATCTCCTTCCCTGCACTGGCCAGCCGCAGTACCACCGGGCGTGAACTCAGTTTCTTCAATCTCAATACTGGCGAGCGGGTGCGCGCGAGCTATTGGGAGAACGGCCACTATCTGAGCGACGGGTTGGCCGAGCTCAACCACATCTTCCGCGATTACCGGCGCAATGAAGTGTTCAACATCGACAAGAAGCTTTTTGATCAACTGTTTCTGTTGCAGCACAAGCTGGGTCGGCGCAGTGAAATTCAGCTGATCTCCGGCTATCGCGCCCCGGCAACCAATCGTCAGAAGCGCCACAAGAGCCGCGGCGTGGCCAAGCACAGCTACCACACCCTGGGGCAGGCAGTGGATGTGCGGATCCCCGGCGTACAGCTGGCCCATCTGCGCAAGGCGGCGCTCCAGCTCAAGGTGGGTGGGGTTGGTTACTATCCCCGTGATAACTTCGTTCACCTCGATACCGGCCCGGTGCGCAGCTGGTAAAGGGGTTGGCAAGCTGCCAAGCTCTTCCCACCAGAGAGGAGATAGCGATGAAAAAGATAGTGATTGGCGGCCTGATCGCCCTGTTGTTGACCGGTTGCAGCAAGCTCAACCGTGAAAATTACGACCAGTTGAAGATGGGGATGAGTTACGCCGAGGCCAGCACCATTCTGGGCAAGGCGGAGCGCTGTGACGATGCGCTGGGCACCACCAGCTGCCTCTGGGGCGGGGAAGGGAAGAACATCAAGATCCGCTTTATCGCCGACAAGGCGACCTTCTTCAGCTCGGAAGGGATTAACTGAGTCGCAGAACGTCCATGAAAAAAGCGCCACTCGGGCGCTTTTTTGTTGCTCGCAATCCAACCCGCTTCGCCAGAAGCTGGCGTACTCAGTGGGTCGCGTACTGGTAGTTGAAGGTAGGCAGACCCCACTTGAAGCGTACCGCCAGCAGCCGGAGCACAAAGCCGATCCCGATGGAACCGAACGCGGCCCAGTTGGTCGGCAAGCCCTGATCCAGCGCCAGACAGTAGAGGGCTGCGGTGATCAGCGAAATGGCTGCATAGAGCTCGCGACGAAATACCAGTGGAATCCGCTGGCAGAGCAGATCCCGCAGCACCCCGCCAAAGACCCCGGTCACTACCGCCATGATGCAGGCAATACCGGCGCCGTGGCCCATATCCAGCGCTCGGGCCGCACCGAAGATGGAGAAGACCACCAGTCCCAGGGCATCAAGGGCCATGAACAGCTTGCCGAGATAGCGCATCAGGGGGGCGGAGACCACACCTGCCATCGCGGCTGCGGCAACCAGTAGCACGTATTCCGGATGCTCAATCCAGAGCAGCGGATAGTGGCCGAGCAGCACATCGCGGATGGTGCCACCACCGATGGCCGTCGCCGAGGCGATGATCACCACACCAAACAGGTCCATCCGTCGCCGACCCGCGGCCAGCGCGCCGGTCATCCCTTCGGCCACCAGGCCCACCAAGAAGAGTGCATGTAACATGAGATATCCCAGGGAACGAGAAAGGCCAGAATCCTACCAACTCGTGTCATATGGGACAAGCTATCGAATGCATGCATTAATTTAATTCATGTTAAATGCGAAAAAGGCACCGTTTCGGGTGCCTTTTTCTAATCAATGTTCAAGGGTTAGCGCCCCAACTGCTCCTGCCGGTAGTGATCGACCCACATGGCGGTGGCACCACAGATGGCGACTGGCATCACGAAGAGGTTCACCACCGGAATGGCGGAGAAGAGGGTCACCAAAGCGCCGAAGCTGAGGCACTTGCCGCGGCGCTGCTTCAAGGCATCGCGCATGGTGATGAAGTCGATCTTGTGGTTGTCGAACGGATAATCCACATACTGGATCGCCATCATCCAGGCGCTGAACAGGAACCAGAGCACAGGCGCCAGGGTCTGGCCTACCACAGGGATTAGGAACAGGATTAGGCAGCCGATGGCCTTGGGCAGGTAATACTTCAGCTTGGTCCATTCGCGGCCAAAGGTGCGTGGCACATCCTTGACGATATCCAGCATGCCGCTGTCATTGGCTGGCTGGCCGGTGAGGATCTGCTCCACCTTCTCCGCCAGCAGGCCGTTGAAGGGAGCTGCTACCCAGTTGGCAACCGAGCTGAAGATAAAGGAGAAGACCACCAGGATGGTGATGAGGGCGATGGGCCACAGCAGGTAGTCCAGCCAGTCGAGCCAGGCGGGGATCTGCTGATGGAGCCAGGCGAACAGGCCGTCCAGTTGCAGCAACAGGGCATAGAAGGCCCCGGCAAACAGCACGAAGTTGACCAGCAGGGGGATCAGCACAAAGGTGCGGATGCCCGGTTGGCGAATGAGGGAAAAACCGCGCAGAAAGTAGTCAGCACCGCTGATTGAATCTTTGACCATATGGGGTGATTGGCTCATGTGAGCTCCATCTATGCATGGGAGAACTGCCAGCATATTACAAACAAGCCTTTGATTTGGTAAAGTCGCCGACTATTCCTTATTTCGTGCCGTGGCGACCAAAAATCGGGCATGAATGGGGATGATGCCTGCATATTACAAACAAAGCCGGGTCTGGATTTGGTAAAGTCACCTGCCCGCATCCTCTTTATTTAGCCACTGATACAGGTCGCCATGCGTCTGAAACTGATCAAACTCGCCGGCTTCAAGTCGTTCGTCGAGCCGACCCGCATCGAACTGTCGGCAGACATGACCGCCGTGGTGGGCCCCAATGGCTGTGGCAAATCCAACGTCATCGACGCGGTGCGCTGGGTGTTGGGGGAGAGCTCCGCTCGCCATCTGCGCGGCGAGAACATGACCGATGTCATCTTCAACGGCTCTATCAATCGCAGTGCGCACGGGCGCGCCTCGGTGGAGCTGGTGTTCGACAATCCCCACAACCGGGTGCCCGGCGAGTTCGGCCGCTTTACCGAGATCTCGGTGCGCCGCGAAGTGTTGCGTGACGGCTCCAACCACTATCAGATCAACGGCCAGAAGTGCCGCCGTAAGGATGTGACCGACCTCTTCCTCGGCACCGGTCTTGGCCCTCGAAGCTACGCCATCATCGAGCAGGGCACCGTCAGCCGACTGGTGGAGTCACGTCCGGCCGATCTCAAGCTCTTTATGGAAGAAGCCGCCGGGGTTTCCCGCTACAAGGAGCGGCGCCGCGAGACCGAGCAGCGCATTCGCCACACCCAGGAGAACCTGGAGCGCCTCGGCGATATTCGCGGCGAGCTGGGTTCGCGCCTTGACCACCTCAAAGCCCAGGCCGAAACGGCCGAGCGCTACAAACAGCTCAAGAGTCGTTCGCGCGCAGCTCGCGCCGAGCTGATTGGTTCCGAGTTGTGGGCGCTGGAGACGCGCCTGGGCGAGGCCAAAACCGAGTTGGCGCAGGCCGAGCAGGCGCTGGCGGCGCTCGATGCCAAGCGCACCGCAGATGAGGGGCGCCATGTCACCCTGTCGGTCGCCAGACAAGAGGCGCAAGCCGAGCAGGCGAGCCGTCAGCAACAGATTTTTCTCGGCGGGCAAGCCATCGCCCGCCTCGAACAACAGCAACTGCACCAGAGTGAACTGGGGCGCGACTGGCAGGCCCGTGCAGAGGCGCTCGGTGAGCGGCTCGATACCCGCAAGGCGCAGCTTGCCAGCCAGCAGGATCAACTGACCGAAGGGGTATTGCGCGCCGAGCAGGAGAGTGCGCGGCTGGAGCAGTGTGAGCAGTTGCTCACCGAGCAGCAGGAGGCCCGCCAGCAGGCCAGCGAGCAGCTGGAGCAGGCCCGCCTGCGCCAGCAGCAGTGGCAACAACAATTGGCCGGGTTGCAGGGACAGCTCAACCAGACTCGCACCCGGTTGGGTGGCCTGCAGGAGCTGCAAGCCAAGACCCGGCTGGCCCGCCTCAAACTGGAAGATGAACGCGCGGGCCCTCTCGGTACAGAGGCCGATGACCTACAACCGGCCCTCGATGCCCTGAGTGGTGAGCTGGAGCTGACGCGGGCGGCCAATGGCGAGCTGACCGAGCAGCTGGCGCAGGCGGTCGACGCCCATGAACAACTCAAGCAGCAGCATGGCCAGCAGTTGAGCCTGCAGCGGGAGTTGGAGGCGCGGCTGGCGACCCTAGATCAGATCCTCGGCGAACAGATGGAGGGGGCGACTCTGGCCGACCAGTTGCAGGTGGCCCCCGAGTGGGCACAGGCACTCGATAAAGTGCTGGGTCGCTGGCTCACCGCAACGCCGGCGGACGAGTGCGATCTGGCGCAAGAGGGGCTCTGGATTGGCCCGGCGCAACCGGCGGTTGCCGGTACGCTGGCGGCGCAACTGGGTGGTGAGCATACTCCTGCCTTCCTCAACGCCATCTGGCTGGTGGAGAGCCGGGAAGCCGCATTGGCCCGTCAGCCAAGCCTTGCGGCCGGTGAATCGGTACTGACTCCTGCTGGCGACTGGCTGGGGCCAAACTGGGCAGATCTGGGGCAGGGCGCGGCGCTCGGCACCATGGCGCTGCTCGGTGAGCGTGAGCGGTTGCATACCGAGCAGGATAAGGTTGCCGCGGGGCTGGCACAGCTGAGCGAGCAACTTGTGGCTGCCGATGCCTGGCGTTCCCAGCTTGCCAGTGCGCAGGAGTTGTCGCAGCGAACCTTGCGCGAGCAAGAGCAGAAATGGCAACAACTGCGCGAAGCCTGGAGTCTGCAACAGGGTCAGCGGCAGGAGCGGTTGCAGCGGCTCGGTCAGCTCGGCGAAGAGCTGATCCGGCTCGATCAGGAGCAGGCCGAAGAGGCAGAGCGACTGGCCAGCGCCCGTGAACAACTGGAACTCGATGAGGCACGCCTTGCCGAGTTGCAGGAGCAGGGGGAGCCGCTGACACAAGGGTTGCAGCTCGCTCAGGAGCTGCTGACCCGCAGCGAGCGGACGGTCGACGAGGCCCGTGCGCGCCGCGAGCAGCAACAAGCGACCTGCCAGCGTTTGCAACTGGAGTTGGGCAATCTGCGCCAACTCATTACCCTGGGCGAAGAGGAGTTGGCGAGGCTCGGCCTGGAGCTGGCCGGGCTGAAAGGGCCGGATAGCGAGGCCGTGCCGGATCTGGCGCCCCTGCTGGCTGAGCAGCGCAATCTGGAGGCGCAGCAGCTCGCCTGCCATCAACGGCTTGCGGAGCTGGAGCGCCAGCTCGGTGAGCTGGAACAGGCCAGAAGTGCCGATCACAAGCAGCTGGTGACGTTGCAAGAGAAGCTGGCAACCCTGCGCCTTGAGCGCGAACGCAACCTCACCCGTCGACAGGGGTTGCATGAGCAGTTCGAAGAGTTGGGGGTTCGACTGGTGGATCTCGATCAGGCGGTGCTGATCGCCGCTGATCGCAGCAAGCTGCGGCAGGAGATCCAGACCCTGGAGGCGCAAGTGGAGGCGCTCGGCGCCATCAACCTGGCGGCGCTGGAGGAGTACGAAGAGGCGAAAACCCGGGCAACCTATCTTGAAAATCAGTGTCAGGATCTCGAGCAAGCGCTGGAAACCTTGAGCCAAGCCATTAAAAGAATTGATAAAGAGACACAAATACGGTTCCGGGACACTTTCGATAAGGTCAACGAAGATTTAAAATCCCTGTTTCCAAAAGTGTTCGGTGGGGGCAGTGCCTGGCTTGAGCTCACCTCCGATGATCTTTTGGAGGCCGGAGTGAGCATCATGGCGAGACCTCCGGGTAAGAAGAATGCTACCATTGCCCTGCTTTCCGGGGGGGAGAAGGCGTTAACCGCGCTTGCGCTGGTTTTTGCCATCTTCAGACTCAACCCAGCACCTTTTTGTCTGCTGGATGAGGTGGATGCACCGCTCGATGAAGTGAACGTCGGTCGCTTCTGTTCTCTTGTCAAAGAGATGTCGAGCACAGTACAGTTCGTTTACATCAGTCATAATAAGGTCTCCATGGAGATGGCTGAGCAGCTGGTTGGCGTCACGATGCAAGAGCCCGGGGTTTCTCGCATTGTGTCGGTCGATATCGGTGAAGCCGTCGCTTTGGCTGAGCAAAACTAGAAAGAGAAGCAGCTAATGCAGGAATTGCGTTACATCTTGGTTGCCCTGGGCGGTATTGCTATTGCGGCATTGCTCATTCACGGGTTGTGGAGCAACAAAAAGAATCGTCAGGCACCGATCAAAGAGAAACCGATTGGACGGATGGACTCCAAGTCGCGGGATCGTGATAACGACGCCTTCGACAGCGATGGCATCGGCCAGGTACGTGTGGTCAGTGGTGGCCGTCGTGCCGAGCCCAAGCTGCGCAGTGAAGAGAGCCGCCAGCCGGAACTCGGTCGTCGCCCTGCCGTCCCCGCCTTTGATGATGAAGATGACGAGGACGATCTGCCGCCGCCCGTAGTGCGCAAGCCTGCTGCCCGCCCGGTTCCGCCCCCTCCTGTCTATGAAGAGGAGGAAGCGTTCGATGAGCCGCTGCCCGAGGAGATCGACGAGGCGCCCGCCGCGCCGGTGCGCAAACCTGCTCAGGTCAATCGTCGTACCCCGGTCTACCGTTCCCGTCCCCAGCGCGAGCCCATGATGCAGTCGCTGGATGACGAGCCGCTGGTCGAGCCCGCTTACGCGACCGCCCCGACTTTTGGTGCCCGTGCAGAGACAGTCCGTACCGCCGACACCGTTCGTGCCGAACCGGTGCGTGCTCCCGAGCCGGAATATCAGCCGCAGCCCCGCCATGTGGCTCCCGAGCCTGTTTATGAAGAGCCGGCCTATGTGGCACCTGCACCTGTGGTGGAAGAGCCGCGCATGGCGCCCCAGCCGGTCGAGAAGATCTGGCAGGATGTCTATGTCATCAACCTGATGGGCCGTCCGGGTCACGACTTGCAAGGTGCAACCCTGCTCTCATCCCTGATGGCGCTGGGCTTCAAGTTTGGCGAGATGGATATTTTCCACCGTCACGAAGATCCCAACGGCAAGGGTGAAGTGCTCTTCTCCATGATCAACATGGTCAAGCCGGGTACCTTTAACCCGTACCGGATGGAGCAGTTCACCACGCCGGGTGTCTCCCTGTTCATGCAGTTGCCGCTGCGCAGCAATGCCGCGTTTGCCTTCGAGGACATGCTGCAGGCTGCCGATCAGCTGGCCAGCGATCTCGATGCCATGCTGACCGATATGGATCGCAGCCCGCTGAGCGACGAGACCATTGCCCGTTACCGTCACGAGCTGGCTGCCTACGAGGCCAGTCGCGACTAATACGCCATACGGGTCGAGTGAAGAAAAAGTGCGGTACCCTGGTACCGCATTTTTGTTTCTACCCCGGCCGTATGTTCAATCACACTTCGAGACTTTTTCATGAGCGATATCCTCTCCCGCCACCGTCAATTGTGTGAACTGCTTACCGAATATGGTCACCAGTACTATGTGCTGGATAACCCCACAGTGCCGGATGCCGAATACGATCGCCTGATGCGCGAACTGATTGCGCTGGAAGCCGAGCATCCCGAGCTGAAAACCCCGGCTTCCCCGAGCGTGCGGGTCGGAGGCCAGCCGCTGACGGCGTTCAGTCAGGTGCGCCACGAGATCCCCATGCTGAGTCTGGATAACGTCTTTAGCAGCGAAGAGCTGCTGGCCTTTGAACAGCGCATGAGCGATCGCCTCAAGCGTGAAGTGCGTTTCGAGTTCTGCTGCGAGCCCAAGCTTGATGGCCTGGCGGTGAGCCTGCTCTATGTAAATGGTCAGCTGGTGCAGGCTGCGACCCGGGGCGATGGCGCTACCGGTGAGGAGATCACCGAGAACGTGCGTACCATCAAGGCCATTCCGCTCGCATTGCGGGGCTCTGGTTGGCCCGAGCGGCTTGAGGTGCGTGGCGAAGTCTTTATGCCCAAGGCCGGTTTCGAGGCCATGAATGCCAAGGCACTGGCAGCAGGCGAGAAGGTGTTCGTCAACCCTCGTAACGCCGCCGCCGGCAGCCTGCGTCAGCTCGATTCACGTATCACTGCCAGCCGTCCCCTGAGCTTTTACGCCTACGGCGTCGGTGTCGGCGGCGAGCAACTCGGTGGCTCTCACTTCGGTCGTCTCAATCAGCTCAAAGAGTGGGGGCTGCCGCTCAGTCCAGAGGTGAAACTCAAAGAGGGGGCTGCCGGTTGTCAGGCGTTCCACGACGACATTCTGGCCCGCCGTGGCGAGCTCCCTTATGAGATCGACGGCGTGGTCTACAAGGTGGATGCTATCGCTCTGCAAGAGGAGCTCGGCTTTGTGGCCCGCGCCCCGCGCTGGGCGACCGCCCACAAGTTCCCGGCGCAGGAGGAGATGACAGAGCTCGAGAACGTCGAGTTTCAGGTTGGCCGTACCGGCGCCGTGACGCCGGTGGCCAAGCTTAAACCGGTGTTTGTCGGCGGCGTGACTGTCTCCAACGCCACCTTGCACAATGCTGACGAGATTGAGCGCCTCGGCGTGATGATTGGCGATACCGTGATCGTGCGCCGGGCAGGGGATGTGGGTGTCACCTTAGTAGCTGATGTTTCACATAGACAGCACCACGCTATACTGGTCTAGTCTTCATAGTCTCCACTCTTGAGAGCAAGAGTTGCATTTAGAGGCACATAATAAATTTTTGGTATCAAAATATGAATGAATTTAAATTTAACGAAAAACAGCTTTCTGCAATTAATAAATTAGGCAAAAAAATAAAGAGAAAAAAAATTGAACAGGCAATTCTTAATAACTCTTTCAATGAACTTGATAATGATGAGCAAGAGATATTTCTAGAAGTTGCTAATGCTTGCTACCGAGTAGGCTTCCCTGTTATTGATGACTCAGAATATGATGTCTTCTATAACCAGTTTTCTAAAAAAGAACCAGCTAGTTCATTTGTTAATTCTGTAGAGCCAGAAGTGCTTCATCTGGGGAAAACTGTACCATTACCTCAGAAAATGTTATCAACAGATAAAGCATATTCCAAAGAAGAGATTCAAAAATGGCTTGAGAGAATTATTAATTCTGCAAATGAATTAAATATAGATGCAAAAAGTATAAGTGTACGCGTTACACCAAAGTTAGATGGCTATGCAGCCTACGATGATGGTGAGCGTTTGTATACTCGCGGTGATGGCGTTAAAGGTCAGGATATCTCAAGAGCATTTGAGCGAGGGCTTCAAGTTGCACAGAGCGGTGCACGAGGGCTTGGTGCTGGAGAAATCGTTATCGATAAAAAATATTTTGAAGAGAATCTAAGCCAGCACTTCGAAAACTCACGCAATATTCAAGCCGCAATAATTGCTGAAAAGAATGTAGATCCATTGGTTCAGCAGGCAATCAATGATGGGGCATGTGTTTTTTACCCATTTGTCCTACTTAAAAATTGGACTGGGCATTATGAGCAGTTGATGACTGACTTCGAGGAGATTATTGATAGCATTTGGAATGCTGTTGATTATGATGTAGACGGAGTGATCCTGGAAGCAGTAGATCCCAGAATTAAAGAAAACATGGGCGCTACGCGGAAATTTCATCGGTGGCAGATTGCATTCAAAGTAAATGCTGAGTCCGCAGATGTGGAGGTTCTTGAGGTTACGCCTCAAACGTCAAGAACTGGAAGAGTTTCACCAGTTGCAGAGTTGGTGCCAACTAAGATTAGTGGTGCCACGATTAGTAGAGTGACAGTTCATCATTACAATATGGTCAAAACGAATGGTATTGGCAAAGGAGCTATTGTTCAGGTCGTGCGGAGTGGCTTGGTTATCCCTAAAATTGAAAAAGTAATTAAGCAGGTTGAACCACAAATCCCAACAAACTGTCCAAGTTGCCAGTCTCATCTAGTTTGGGAAGCAGATCACTTAATTTGTCAAAACAAAAGTGACTGTCCTGCTCAGACTGAGAATACATTGATTCATTTCTTTAAAACATTAGGTAACAATGATGGGTTTGGGCCGAAGGTTATAGAGAAGTTTACCAATAAAGGAATTAAGCACATACATGAAATATATGAGCTTAAAGCACATCATTTTTCTGGCTATGGCTTTGCAGAAAAAACAGCAAAAAATTTATTTGAACAGCTCCAGCTCAGTCGTAATGTAGAAATTGAGGATTGGCGCTTTCTATCGGCTTTTGGTGTAAGTCGCCTGGGTGGTGGTAATTGTGAGAAACTTCTTCGTCATTATTCTCTGACAGAAATATTTGATCTGTCTGCCGAGGATATCGGTAAGCTTGATGGTTTTGCACAACAGAGTTCAGAAGCGATTTTGGAAGGGTTGGCTAGCATTAAAGATGAGTTCTTTAAGGTCTACTCACTCGGTTTCAACTTGAGTATTACTCCCAAAGCATCCGATGATAGCCAGATTTCCACTCCTATTGCTGGGGCCACTATCGTTTTCACTGGCACTATGATTAAAGGCACTCGCTCCGACATGGAAAAACAGGCAAAGGCTTTAGGTGCTAAAGTTGCAAAATCAGTAACAGGTCAGACTACGTACCTTGTTACGGGAACAAAGGTCGGTGAAACAAAGATAAATAGTGCAAAAGAGAAAGGCGTTAAAGTTATCACAGAGGATGAGTATCTAGATTTAATTAGTTAAGTTTTGGGGTGTTAAAACTACTTATAATCTGGTGTAGAAGTAATAAATCCTGCACCAGATTATAAAACTTTTTGATGTGAAAAATTCCAATTAATGTGAGATATGGCGGCTATCATCAAAACCTTTTTCTAAAGGGTTCATCAAAGCAGATGGCTCTTGCAATTTCACTTCTCATTTCTGTCTTCTCCTGCTCGTTCAAACTAACCAAGTTATGAGAAAACTCATTAAAAAACAGCACAGGCTTAAATAAATATTGTGTTGAATCAAGAAACTCATGATTCACTCGCATCGAGAGATACTCAAGTTTATCAATGAACCTATTATAAACCCAGCCACTTCTATGGCCTTTATTCTTAGCTGCCTCTGCAAGAACCTCTATCTCTCGCGTCAAGAATGAGTTAACCAGCTCAGCCTGGGTAGGAACATTTGCACACAATGTTTTAAATGAATCAACCCACCTGCGTATTCCGGCGAAGTTGAACAGCCATTCCGGCCAACGTGAACACCCTGATCCTTAACGCGCTCACGTCATCCCGTTTCTAACTCGACTGTTCAGATTGGGTCAACTCACTTCTCCTCTTTCTCATCGATTCTCCCTTCAGTGACAGCCGGTGAGCGTTGTGCATCAGCCGGTCCAGGATCGCATCTGCCAGGGTGTTGTCTCCCAGGCTCGCGTACCACTCTTCCGTTGGCAGCTGACTCACCACCACCGTCGAGTATTTCCCGTACCGATCATCCATTATCTCCAGCAGGGCGTTGCGCTGCTCGGCATTCACCGCTTCCAGTCCCCAGTCATCGAGGATCAGCAGCTCTATCCTGGCCAGTTGACCCAGCAGTCTGGCGTAACTGCCATCTACCTTGGCCTGGCTCAGTTCAAGCAGTAGACGCGACAACCGGTAGTAGCGAGTGCTCCGTCCTTGCTGACAGGCTTGGTAGCCCAGCGCACAAGCCAGGTAGGTTTTTCCACAGCCACAGGGGCCGGTAATGAGCAGGTTCTGGCCTCGGCGCAGCCACTCTCCTTGGGCCAGGTTTGCAACCTGTGACCGCTCCAGGTTGCGTGCAGACTGGTAGTCCACCTCTTGCACCGTGGCTTGGAGTTTGAGCCGCGCCTGCTTGACTAGCCGAGCTTGTTTACGTTGCTCCCGGCTCAGTTGTTCGTGTTCGACCAGCAGGCTTAGACGCTCGATGAAGGGCAGCCCTTCGTAGGTACTGGCCTGTTCCAGTTGTTGTTGCACTGCATCCGCCATGCCGGTCAGTTTCAGGTTTCTCAGGCGGGTCAGGGTTTGTTGGGTCATGGGGCGTATCCTCTTTAGTGGAAGCTCTGGGGGCCACGGATGTTCTCGTGCTCTTGCGATAACTCTGGGTAGCTCAGCGGGCTTGCGGGCAGTTTGTCGCGGCCACTGCTCAGCACCGACTTGAGCTGTTTGAGTCGCACCAGTCCTTCCCGATTAGCCAACTGGCAGCAGGCCTCGACCCGTGATGGCGGATACTCCCGGCTAAGACTCAGTAGCCCCAGGCAGAGTCGGTATGCCTGCTCGGCATGGGCTTTCTCTTCCAGCCGTTCGCTAACCCAGCACAAGGTGCCCGGTCCGATGTCAGCAGCCCATTGCTTGAGACGGCCTGGCGTCCAGCGTTGCTGTTTGCTGTGGCGTTCCGGCATATGTTCCGGGAGCGTGCTCATCCCCGGGATGGTTTTACGCGGATGGCTCGCGACCAGATGTTGCTGGTGATAGACCTGAAGCAAAGTGTCGCCAGCATGGAGCTCCAGTTGCTGGCCCACATACTGGTGTGGCACCGAGTAGTGGTGCTGCTCATAGCTGACGTGATAGTCGATGTTGACCTTGACCGTTTTGATGGCGACATAGCGATAGGGATGCACCGGCAGTGGTCCCAGCGCCGGGCGGTCCAACTGCTCAAACGCCTCGCGCCGGTTACCGGGCAGTTGCTTGAACGGGCGCTCGTTGAGTTCGTCCAGCAAGGCCCGGATGCACTGGTTGAGCTCGGCCAGCGAGAAAAAGGTCTGGTGGCGCAAGCGGGCGAGGATCCAGCGCTCGACGATCTGCACACCCACCTCAGCCTTGGCTTTATCCTTGGGCTTGTAAGGGCGAGCTGGCATCACTGCCACCTGATAGTGCTCGGCCAACTGCTGGTAGCTGGGGTTGAGCTCGGGATCGTATCGGCAAGCCTTGCTGACACCGCTTTTGAGGTTGTCGGGGATCAGCAGTGCCGGTGTACCGCCGAAAAACTCAAAGGCACGGACATGGCTTTGCAACCAGTCCGGCAGTGACTGTGACCAGGTAGCCTCGGCAAAGGTGTAGTTGGACGCACCAAGCACGGCGACAAAGATCTGGGCCTGACGGACCTCCCCCGTGGAGGGCGAGGCGATGGGCACCGTGGGCCCGCAGTAGTCGATAAAGAGCTTTTCCCCCGCCTTGTGGATCTGGCGCATGGAGCGCTTTTGCAACTGACACCAGGATTTGTAACGGTCGCAGAACTGGGAGTAGCTGTAACAGCTGTTGGGATAGCGCTGGGTGTACTCCTCCCAGAGCAGTTGTTTGGAGACCCCCTTACGCTTGAGCTCCTGATGGACAGAGGGCCAATCCGGTACAACATGGCGGGCCGAGATGGTGGTATCGGCCTGCGGATAGAACAGGGCCGCCAGTTGGCCATCATCAAGCTCGCTAGGTAAGGGCCAGGTCAGGCCGAGCGTCTGGGCACTTTTGAGGAGTTTCTGGATGGAGCCAACGCTGACCTTGGTGCAGCAACTTATCTGGCGAACAGAGAGGTCAGCTTCCAGCCGCAGTCGCAGCACTTCACGAATTTTACGCATTGCAATCCTCTTGGCAGACATAGGCTCTTCCCTGGCAAAAGGGAGAGCGTATCAAAGGTTGTTAAATCAATGCGTTAAGGATGATTCCGGTGAATGTGAACAGTGATTCCGGGATGTTGAACACTGTTTCCGGAAAGGAGGAGCAAAGTGTTCAGGTTGAGCCGGAATGAGCGTTCACATTGGTCCGGAAATGGTGTTCACGTTGAACCGGAATCGGTGTTCATGATCGGCCGGAATATGCACCACCACCGATTAAATGGAATAGAGGAAAATGCACAACTACCGCCAAGCCAGGGTGACCGATACCCAATATCTAATCTACGAGTCGCCTCGTTTGAAGACAAAGGGAAAAATTTTTCAATACTATCGAGCCGTGAGCTGAGCCTGAAGCCAGCTGTCCCCTCTGCTTCGTATACCTCACCAGTGTTGTAGCTGCCGATATGGTGGTATAGAACCGTACCAAAGGGGGCACTGCGTTGGTCTTCCACTAACTGATATAAAGCAAAAGACCTGCAATTTCCCAGATCCGCCCCTACTTTTAAATCCTCACACAGGCTAGCATTAGTAGAAAACGTGCTATTAAATTCACTTATGACATCTGAATAATTTTTCATTATTTGCCCATCTAGGAACATTAAACTATCAAAAGCTCGGAGACTTATAGCTATCAACAGCCTATTAAACGATCAATAATCTGTGTCATTGCTCTCATTGAATAGTTTTTTATGATGTATTTTTCGTCTGAAATTTGGTGTGATTTTTTTATTAAGCACTAGGTCACTAGGTAGTTCCTTCGGCTCATGTAATAAACCATTATTCAGAATCTTTGTAGATATACAGTTTAAAAACCTTATAAAAAAACCAGCAAACTCTTTAGACGTGTACTCAAACCAATCCAGATCTTTTTCTATCAAGCGCCCAAGCTTTTCCACGTATTGTTCTATTGTATTCTGTGATGTGTCACCATTATAGTTCATGTCATGAATTAAATTCTCAAGATACTCCACCTCTAAATATTCGGTTCTAACAACATAACGATGATGTGCGTTCTCATTCCTAATATCAAATAATAAAGGGTTAAAAAATGTGTGGAGCATTACCTTCTCGCTCTCAAAAGAGATCCCATTTGACTTGTAACACAACTCTAGAAAGGAGATAAAGTAAGCTAATCTATCGTACAAAACAACACACTCGGATAGATATGAGCGATATTCGTGTTTGAGAGATTGAATCGTTAATCGGTCATTATTAAAAATAGTAGATGCTTTATAGCTGATATAGTTTCGACTTTTACAATTTTCGAACAATTCGCCCCTTGAAAAAGCTAATATTGCATAAAATTTCTGTAAATCATCTAACGAATTATTATTTTTATCCGTTAATATATTGAACCGTGGGTCAACATTTTCTGCACAATTTTCATTGACATAATTATTGATGGCTATTAATAGCTCATGTGTTCTAATGACTTCCAGCTCCGGCCCCCAATTATAATTTTGGATGAATATCTTTTCCAAATTACATCCTTAGGTTATTGTAACCATATAAAAGTGAGATGACCACACAAGTGATTGTGTCTTTAATTAATGCAGCCTTTTAGCATAACAAGGCCAACAACTATAATAAAAAGCCATCCTCCCCAACCTAAGCCAGATGATTTCCTATTAGTACCGATTGGGTTGTTCCTTGCAGAATTGCCCATGTTTGAAGATAGATGTACGGGGGACGCACTCGTGTATGTTACCTGAGGTACTTGCTGAGCCCGCATCTTCTCAAGAAGCTGCTGATTTGAGCTCTTCTGGGGAGCTGTGGGGGTTGGCCTTATTTGAATTGGCGAATTTGAAGCTCTAGTACCTTTTGTCATTGTTGAGAGAATGCCTGCATTTTGACTCGGCACAGTCCTAGCCGGAGCTGCGATCCCCCCAAGAAGACGGTATCTGGCTTCCTGTTCTGGTATCTGCTGTATCTGACCTGGTGCAGTTATAGTGATTGAGATATGTGTGTAGGTAGTCGATTTTGCATGTCCATGATAAGGCGCATCAACGAGGCCTGTAACGGACAGCCAACGACCAACCCAAGTCTGGTCAGGTACATTAGCACCAATCGCATTCATGCCATCAGACCAGATAGCTAACTTGACAGCCTTGCCACGCCAATCAGAGAAATTCACGAATACATAAGGTTTTCTATTCGCTCCCCACCCACGGCGAACAGAATGGATTTTACCAATGAGCTCTATTCTGCTCCCAACCTGTTCAAATACTTTTTCATATTTCAACGCATCACAAACTACATATGCACCTTGATAGCCTGCCTTAGCCAAGGTAGCCCCTTGGCCAAATATAATTTCCTCGTGGTAGATCCCCTTATTCTGAAGAAAATCTACAAGGGTAGGAACTCTATTAAAGTCCCCAAGTGCCACTCTAGCTAAGTTTTTGACATGTAACCCCACGCCAGTGATTTTTAAAACCTCTTTAAATATCACTGAAGAGCTAGGATCTAAAAAGTCATTCCGCCTAAATACAACTGCACTCGGTTCAGACCGAGAAATAGTCCAAATCGAAGAAGACGCAATCAATGCTTGGAGTGCGACATCCAGCGTTAAAAATGAAAAACGGTCAAGCTTTTCATTGAAATCATTAGCAGTACGCTTGGGATGTTGAAAGTTAACCTGTCCCAATTCAGTTGCTTTAGATGATTGCAGTGCTTCAACATACATTCCATCATAATCAATGAGTTGAATCGTGCTACCACCTGCACTCACCATTATATTTTCTGGCTGAATATCACCATGAGAAATCTGATTTTTCTCTAGAAAGTCTGCTAAATTAGCCAATGCTTGCCGTAGTCTTTGAAGAGACTGAGGGTTACGATATTCATTCTCCAGGAATTCAGCTAATGTTTGTCCTTGTGCCCAAGCCATCTTTACGATGGGATACATAACCCCCTGAATACGAATACCCGCTGGGATGAATTCAAATGGTAGAAAATAAGGACTCGCCAATTGCTTAATTCGAGAGGATATCGCTTGATATCTTCTCTCTAACTCTCGTGATTCCTTGTGAAAACAACGCAGTGCAAATTTCTTACCTCCAGCCTGTACAGTATACGTGAGTGCAAATCCACCACATAAAGCCAGAGGAAGCCCTAAGCCAGTAGTCTTTAATGTACCATGCTTTAACTCTGCGTCTTGTAATACGAGTTGTGGGGATTGTAGAGCCTCGTTGTATTGCTCAAGGGTTGGATATGCCATGGCTTAAACTTCACTGGTCAGGCTAATGAGAATTAAAGTGGTATCATCTCGACGGAGTTTTCCAATTGCGCGTTCTGTTTCAACAAGCTTCTGAAGTTCCTGTTGGCTTCTGATACTAATAAGCCTCTCAAAAGCCGAGCTATCACCATGCTCCTGATGATGCAGTAGCCATGCCCCGAGAGCATCAGTCATACAGAGAAGCAATTTCGTCTGATCGTCCTTGTAACTCCAGTCCTTTTGAGTCAACAAAATACTATTAGTGTCGCTTAATAATGGGTTTAACTCATTGCGCGTTGATAGAAGAGTCGGTTTTTGAGTGAATTGGTCTGCACAATAATACGGTATTGTATCCAACAGGGTATGACCATCGCTCCAAACAGCAAGACTATCTCCCAGGGCACACACGTTGATGTTCTCGTGAATGGGGTCATCTTGGACAATCAACATCGTAGCAAAGCTGCCTCTTTCGTAAGCAGCTGCCTTTGACCAAGACAGAGTGCTCGGATCATGTAGAAGGTTATATTTTGTGATGCATGAAGAGAGCGCCTCATCCAAAGGCGCTGTATCTATACATTCATCCACAAGCAAATTAGCCCAGCTTTTAGCATCAAACGACTCAGAAGCCCCATCTGACAGCACCACGCGGCCTCGTTCTTGGTCTATGCGGTAAGCATCTTCGTTATCGTTTGGTTGCTCAATATGCTTGGCTACGGTTCCATCAAACAGGATGTGGAATTCCATAGTTAACGTAGCTGGGCGGCGCGGGTGCCAATATCAAAGAAGTCCACAACCTCAGTAATCTCGCCATTGAAAACAAAGCCACGAGATTCCATCGTTGCTTTGATCCCTTTTTCTTCTGCAACTTTTTGAAGGTGTACAGGTAAAGGGCTGGACATACTGAAAAGGAGTCTTGCATAGCTGTCACTTAGACCAGCGTCAGATATAGGGAATTTTACGGGGTCACCACCACTAGAACTCACATGAAGATTGAATAGCAGAACGTTGCCATCGTTGGTACTAATCTGTTGGAGTTGTTGTGCTAGGCTCCCAGGTTCGCCATCTGTAGACTCACCATCAGTGATATGCAGAACAGTCGGTGGGTAGCTGTCTGGGTGTGCATCACACCAAGCCACTAACTGTTCAGCAGCACTGGTGATGGCGTTACACATAGGCGTTCCGCCCGCAGCCTTGGGCTCAAACCATACAGGGAATTTGATAGCTTGGTCGACTAGACCACCCGCACCATCATCTACTCGCTTAATCCGATCTTCTACACGCAATGGATTAGCTTCAATTTGAGAGATTGGATGAAGAATTGTCCCTGATAAGGCACCACCAAGCCCGTTTTCTGCGGTAGAACCGCTATAGCCTAAAACACCAACCTCGAAGTAATCACGAGTCCCTTCTGACTTAGTGCAGCGAGTAATAAGAGTGGCTAAAGTTCGATTAAGAACATCGGCTACAAATTGGGCTTTGGACTTGCCATTAGTCATGGAATCTTGCATCGACCCAGATTGGTCTACCAAAAACAAGAATGCTGTAGGACTGGTACGGCTGATTTCGGCACTATAGCTCATAGAATCCTTCAATGATGAGTTTTATCAAAAGGATAAGATAAAATAATCAGCAAGGATATTTGTTAACTCAGGTCACATTTTTCAACCAACAACCAACAACCAACAACCAACAACCAACACCGCCAAGCGTTGCTTGACCTTAAAACTCTTGCCGCCCATCACCCAGCAACTGATGTCACTATCGCTGGAACCTTCCTTTCTCCCGTCCCCTACGCAACTCGAAGCTCAAGACCAAGCGTATGACTCAGCGAACCCTGTTATTCGGCTTACGCTAAATAATAAATGTGGTATTTATGATGTATATACAACATTTATTCTTTCCGCCATGATATGTGCATCGTCACTTAGGAGCTCATTCATATGGGAAGAACATCGTTTGTCATCAATCCTGAAAGGCTGAAGGGTCTGCGCGTTGAATCAGGCCTGACCCAAGAAATGTTGATGAGTAAGGCTTACAAGATTTTGGGACGCTCTCCAGAGGCCGCACCAAAAACCCTCATTGGTCATTACCAACGAGTAGAAAAGAACGGACATACCAGCAAGGCTTTGGCTGATGCTCTAGCTCAAGCACTTGAAACAACTGTAGAGGTATTACAAGGAAAAGACACCCCTGAGTCTTACCATTATATAGATAAATTAGTCAAGCAACTAAAATCACAGCTGGAACTTGGCAATAACCAAGCACTTAATAATGAGTTTTCTGAGTGGCAAAGCAAATATAATGGTCAATGTCCTGATATGAACAAAGATATCTATGACTTTGCAAGAGATCTTGGCATCCAAATAGAACTGGCTCAATTGATTGGACAACCTGACGAGTTAATAAAACTTCGAGATATTACAGGTTGGAGTAGCGAGCAAATTCTAAATCCTGCAAATGTACATGGTCACTGGTTTATCCGTAAGACTGTAATGGATTCAATAAGTACAAGTTTTGAGTATGGCCTTAGTGAGATTATGTGGGAGGTACGGGATGTCATCAAGAAGGTGGGTCATTACTATACTGAAGATATGCATATCAGCATTAAGCATACATATCCTTGGATACATGTAGATCTTATCCACCCCAGAATTAGTGGCTTCCATAAAACCACTTTCATTTTTTCAAGAACGTTACCTAAGCCTGATGGATTAAAATGGGTATCACCCAGTGAAGCAGATAAATGGATGTTGTCTGAGTTAGACCGAATAGCTTTTGATGAGGCTAATTTCGTCACCTTAAATGATGAAGTTCTGTATCCATCAGACATAAAAAATCTGAGACTGAAAATAATTGAAATAACGGACAATGCTAAGAGCAGAACTGCATATTCCGGAGGTTGGTTTACTGACCAAGAAGATTCGGTATTTAACAGGTTTATAGTTAGTGGTAGATCTCACGCCTGGATAGTTAATAAGCTTACTAGTGGTCTAGCAGAGGGATTGCGTACTCATCTTCATCAACTACCTGGGGTCTCATGGAAGGTCAGTCCGAATAATGGAACAATTAATTTAACCTACGACACGTGGAGATTATCTCCGGAAAAACGTAGAAAACTTGGCTTTTACAATCTAAGTTACACTATTTCGTTAGTTGAACTAATGCCTGATGGTAGCTATCGAGCTGCACCGTGGTCTAAAAAAGGCATAGAGGATGCAGCTAATAATATAGCAAGACAATTACAGTGGGTATGGGCATCAGAAGATTCTGCTTCTGATGATGAGCGGATAATTCTTCACTTTCAGTGATATAACAAAACTTGAAGAAACAGTTATAGATTTAACTAATGCATCCTCGCCGGAGGAGTCATGAGATATTCAACTTCTAAAGAAATAGATGTTATTGTGCGGAAGTATATCAAACGAAAATGGAGATACAAACGAGGTAAAAAACATGGCCTGTTATACCCTCCAAACTGTGGTTTATTTATCGTAGTACCTGGCTCTCCTAGTGATAGCCTTGCAGGGTTCATTTTTAGTCAAGAGATAAGGAGACTAGAAAGGCGTGTACAGATCTAGTTATCACCTGACACCGGCCTCGACCGGTGTCTTGTTTACGCTACTTTCGTGCGCCTTTCCTTTGGTATCAATTTCAGAGCCTTCCACCGTACTGCATCCATCCCCCCTCCCTGATTACCAGCCCGCTCCTACGCATCCTCTAAAGCCCAATGAGCTCACCTGGGGAGTGGTCATATCTCTAAAATCCAATTGGAACTTGATGAAGTTCAAAGTAATTAACTGTAACTATATGATTTTTCATAAAAATGTTGTAGTTACTCATGTGGTGAAAGCATCTAAATGAACTAAAAAAAATGATGCGTTCTATTACATAATTCATTTATAGGTTGAATAGATATGGCAAGAATCCTGATGACTCGTGCTCTTGACGACAACGGCCATATAGTTGATGTCAAAGACGTTGTGAGTGGAAAAGCATGCAATTGCATATGCATCGGTTGTCAGGGCGCTGTCTGGGCTATGAAAGGGCAAGTTAAAGCCCATTATTTTGCTCATGAGCCTAATTCAATCGAGCAGAATTCCTGTACCTGGAGGCCAGAAACCGAAATACATATCTTGGCTAAAGAGGTTTTAGCAACGGATAGGCAGTTGATACTGCCGATTGGAACTATAAACCCAATCCATAAAAACATAGTTTTTGATGAGATGGTATGTGAGGTTTATGAGGGCCGAGTTATCCCGGATGTAATTGGGTTCATCGATGGAGAGAAGGTTCTCATCGAAGTTGCAGTTACGCACTTTTGTGATCGAGAGAAAGTTAAAGAATTAAAGAGGGTGAATGCAACCTGCATTGAACTTGACCTGAGTGGATTTCGTGTGAAAGGAGAGATAATATCAAAAGAAGAGATAAGAGATTATCTAAAAAAATGCCCCAAAAAATGGGTGTCTGTAGCCCCTGTAGGCAACTTCTCCGAAATGATTTACTCCCATAATAGACAACAATTATTGTCTTTACAGCATCAGTATTCATCTTTGAGTTCAAAGCACCAGACAGAGGTTAAAAAACTTAATGCAGAATTCGAAGCGATAAAAAATACGCGCGAATCAGAACTAAGCGATATGCAAAGAGTGATTCAACAGTCTCGGCATGCAGAAGGCAAGGCTAACGCCATTTTAAAAAGATGGGAGAGAGTGTTAAAAGAAAAAGAGTCGTCCATTTTAGAGGCACAGGAAAAAATAATCCTATTGGAAGATCAATACAGAAGCTTTGAAATGGAATTGAAAGACCGTCTATATCATAGACAAGATGAAGTTGATCAAAAGCAAGATTTACTACGTGACCTTCTTAATTTAGATGAACTTAAGGCTGAGTTTTATTCACAGGTTGATGATATAAATAGAACCATTAAAGCCAAAGAGGCTCAGCTTGAAGCTAGTGAAGTCGAAATACGCAGGCGGTCAGCCTCGTTAAACCTTATACAAAAAAATCTAAATGATAGCCTCATCTCATTACAAGAACGAGAATATGCTCTAACAGAAAGATCCAAAGACTTGGCAAACATCGTAGATATTAAATCAAGAGAGCAGGCTAAAGTAATGTTTGAGCAGTTACTGAAAGAAAAAGCAAATGAGATAAAAGCTCTTGAGGAAAAAGAAAGGAAAGCAAAAAAAGATATTGATGATTTAAGGCGAAAATATAGTTCATATATCAAGATCCCATAACTTATTTTGGTCTTTTCAAAACTACTGCTACGCGCTAGATCCCGTCATCAACTTACAGCAAACCAAATGTTCTCTGACCCCAAGCATAGAGTACCAACTCGGTAAAGTTTGCTGACCAGCTATAAGAGCATCTCTAGTGACATCATTGACAATAATCGACTGATATACTTGAATGGGCTCAATTGAGATTTTTTCATTTTCTGCGAACAGCTTTGCTCACCTAGCCCCTCTTATCAAGCAAGAGAGTGATTCAACACTCTTGCCATCGGAGGAGACTGACATGTTCTATGTAAAGAATGTCCCAAACTGGGAGCGAGTGTTACGCATCATCCTGGGCATCATGGCGCTTGTGTTTCCAGTGATGAGCTGGGGGAAATCTGACCTTGCTGTTGCAGCAGGAGTAATGAGTGCCATCCTTTCCATGACGGGCCTGATGGGGTTCTGCCCGATGTGCGCCATGGTTGGCCGTAAACTCGACAAAAGGAACTGAGTCATGACACATTGCATGATGGAAAAAGAGAACCTCATTCTGTCTGCTCAGACAGAAGATCATGCGGCTATCTCCCGCTTGCTGGCAGTATGCCATGCAGATGCACGGCGCTACGCACGCAAACACTGTCATGCCAGTGATGTTGATAACACCAATCAGATCGCCGCAGCGGATGTTGCTGAAATAACACTGACACTGGGTGAGCCTTCCAAAGGCTTGCAGAATTCCGCCTCAAGATTCCACACATGACAAAGTTGGGTGGCTACAAAGATGATGAATAATCCTTTTTTGGTGCTGGTTGACAACAGTTCGATACGAACACTGCTCCTTATCGCCTTTTCCCTGCTTTTGTTACTTCTGCTTGCCGTCTCGTCCGTTGCCCTGCATCGTTTTAATACGTTAACAGATGGAATCAATCAGTTTGTCGAGCAGCAAGCACGGATTGAATTTCTTGCCCAACGAGCTAATCAATACTCTCAGAACGCAGCACTGCATTTGCTGCTTCTTCTGCAAACAGACGAACGTTACAAGCGTGTACCCCTCTATACAGCGATGGACTCTGCACTGGCTGCATCCGATGCCGCTATTGAAGGATTAGAACGGGCTGCATCAATGGGGGGAGATGTGGGTGATATTGACCAACTCATAAACCTGCGAAAGCATTATGGTGACTCTTTTCAGCAAACGGTGGAACGAATCGAAATTGATGGCTTGTCTTCCGCTCGCCAACACTATGAAGAGCAAACTGATGTACTTCTTAAAGCATTGCTTGTTCAGACACTACGTATTGCAGAGCATCAGCAAGAACTGATGCAAAGTGGGGTTATCGCACTCAAAGACGATGCAAACCGAGCGCGTTTGACCGTTATTATCCTTGCATTCAGTGCGCTCGTCACTGGAAGTGTCTTGGCGCTGTTGATTGCCAGAAGCATTGCCAAACCTGTACACAAAGCTGTGATGGTCGCTGAGGCTATAGCTGGAGGGGATTACCAGTGCAAGGTGCCTTTAGGCCTAGGCGTTGAAACGAAAGCACTTATGCGGGCTCTTGATACCATGCGCCGTAGTATCTCGACCCGCGAGCAGCATATTTTGCGGCTAGCGTATGCGGATCCACTTACTGAGCTCCCAAACCGCACCTGTTTTATGGAGGCGCTGACAGAGGCGGCTTTACAAGGTAGTGGCGCTTTAGTGCTCATCGATATTGATAGATTTGCCCAAATTAATAATGCTCTGGGCCATCTGGTGGGCGACAGGCTCCTACAGGAGATGGCTCAACGTTTACTCGCCATGGTTGCTGGCAAGCACTTGGTGGCGCGTTTGGGAGGCGATGAGTTTGCGCTACTTATCAAAGAGGTCGATTACTTCAATATCCTTGATAATGCCCAAGAGTTACTGGGGCAACTCCGTAAGCCTATTGAACTGGATGGTCAACGCCTTGACGTTGAGGGCAGTCTGGGGATCGCGATATTTCCAGAAGATGGTAATAACAGCAGCTTGCTAATGAGGCGAGCAGGTATGGCAATGCGTCATGCCAAACGCCGCCGTGACGGTTTCGCCTTTGCGTGCAAGATTGCAGATGAATCCCCCCATGAGCAATTAGCCTTGATTGGTGAAATGCGAGATGCCTTGATCAACGAGGAGTTTGTCGCCTTCTTTCAACCCAAGTTGGAGCTTGCGAGTGGCCTCGTCAAGGGAGCAGAAGCATTATTGAGATGGCAACACCCAACCAAAGGGTTGGTGCCACCTGGACGCTTTATTCCGTTTGCCGAGCAAACGGGATTTATCCGTGAGATCACGCCATGGTTATTAGCGCATGTGATATGTCAAGCGGCTTCCTGGCACCGAGAGGGACACGATATCGTCACGTCAGTCAACTTGTCTACGCTCGACTTGACATCCCCAGACCTAGTACCAAAGGTCATAAAGTCACTGCAAGAGAATACCTTACCTGCTCAGCTGCTTTGTCTGGAAGTCACTGAGAGCGCACTCATGGATGATCCTGATATTGCGTTACAGCATTTGAAAGAGCTTGCCAGCCTGGGGGTGAAGCTATCCATTGACGATTATGGTTCAGGGCAAGCCTCTCTCGCTTATGTGAAGAATTTACCTGTGCATGAATTGAAGATTGACCGCATTTTCGTGAGCGGTGTTGACCAGCATTTTAGAAATGCAGCTATTGTCCGCTCCACCATTTTGTTGTGTCAGGAACTGGGATTGTCAGTTGTCGCGGAGGGGGCCGAAACCCAGGAAGAACTTGCATGGTTGAGGGCCAATCATTGCGATACCGTGCAGGGCTATGTTGTCGCCAAGCCAATGCCCGCAGAGGAATTTGCTGGTTGGGTTACTGTCCATCATACTCACAATAGGGAGGATGGTATTTTTCCTCACACAGTCGAACTGTATACAGAACAAAAATAAAGAAGTATTTACACCTTGTACTTATCACCTGAAAATTAAGCGGTTTATTTTTTTAGCTTGCATGAATACATTTCTTCATCGGCCAAGCACAGTAGACTGTCTAAATTAGGAGGGGTGAGAGCATCGTATACAACGATACCTAGTGAGCAAGAGAGTTGATAAGGCTTGCCGCTGGTGTGGTTAAAATTCTCTAGTGCATTATAAAATCTCTCTTTTATCCGTGAGCTATGTTCATGACCCGTGCCAGGTAAAAGAACAACAAACTCATCGCCACCTAAACGAGCCGAAATATCGGCATCTCTAAATACGCGACACAGTAATTCAGCCATCTGGCATAAAGCATCATCACCGACATTATGCCCATATGTATCATTGATCACTTTGAAGTGATTAAGATCTAAAAATAACAGCGTGACTGGATTTTTTACGCGAAATGCATATTTCAAACTTTTGTCGGCAAGGAGCATGAATCCACGGCGGTTGGTAATCCCCGTCAATTCATC
>NZ_JBFODV010000180.1:0-8994 GCF_040908495.1 Aeromonas sp. R1-1
GCGCTGTTACCTCCGACTTCTATCCCATGGTGCGCGGGCGCCTGACCCATATCGCCGGTGATGCGGTGGGTGAGGGGGCTCGCAGTGGTCGCGAAGGGGTCGATCGGGAGCTCAACTTTACTACCACGACGACCCTGCCAGCCGACAACAAGCTGGTGGCAGGGAAATGGCTCTCCGGCCCCGGCGAGGTATCGGTCGACAGCGAACTGGCCAAACGACTCGATATCAAGCTGGGGGACATGCTCGCCTTTACCATCGAGGGGCGCAGCTTCGGGGCACGGGTCACCAGTCTGCGCAGTATCAAGTGGGACAACATGCGGCCCAACTTCTACATGCTCTTCTCACCCGATCTGCTGGCCCCCTTCTCCCGCACCTGGATCGGCAGCTACCGGCTACCGCCAGAGGGGCGTGCCGCCGAGGTGGGGTTGATCCGCCACCATCCGACGGTGAGCCTGATTGATGTGGATGATCTCATCGTGCGGCTGACCCGGGTCTCGGAGCAGGTGAGCCGGGCGTTGGCACTGATGTTGGGGCTGGTGACGGTGGCGGCGCTGCTGGTGCTGCTGACCCAGACTCAGGCCAGCATGGCCCAGCGGCGGCGCGAACTGCTGTTGATGCGCACTCTGGGGGCTGGCAGCGCGCTGCTTGGCAAGATGTTGCGCTGGGAGCTGGTGGCGAGTGGCTTGCTGGCCGGACTCTGTGCCGCCATTGTGGTGGAGTTGTGTGCCTTTGCTCTGCAGTTCTGGTGGTTTGATGGTCAGTGGCAGTTTCACTGGCGCATCTGGCTCGGATTGCCAACCCTGGGGGCGCTGCTGGTCACCCTGGCCGGTCAGGGAATGCGGCGCCAGCTGCTGGCTGGCACCCTGAGCGATCGGCTGCGGGGGCTGGGTCAGGGACTGTTGTAATCCCGCCAGCGCGAGCCGATGCACACAAGGTGCAATAGCGCAGCCACCATAAACAAGCAGCCCGGCCATTGGCCGGGCTGCTTGCTATGCGAGGAGCTGACGCCGCGAGCGGGTGTGAGTTAGCGGGGCTCGCGCAGCAGATTGGTGAGGGCGCTCGACAGCTCGGGATAGCTGAAGTGGAAACCGGCCTGTTGCAGCCGTGCTGGTATCACCTTTTGTCCGGTCAGCAGCAGATCTGCCGCCTCCCCCATCACCAGTTGCAACAGCGGCGCCGGGACGAAGAAGAGGTGTGGACGGTGCAGCGTGGTGGCAAGGGTCTGGCTGAACTCCCGGTTGCTGACCGGATGGGGCGCAGTGCCGTTGAAGATGCCGCTGCACTCTTCGTGATCCAGCAAGAACAGCATGGCGCGCACCAGATCCTGCACATGGATCCAGCTCATCATCTGGCTGCCTGACCCCATGGGGCCGCCGAGTCCGAGTCGGTAGGGGGGGAGCATTTTGGGCAGGGCGCCGCCATCCATGCCAAGCACCAGCCCGATCCGCACGATACAGACTCGGGTTTGGCGGCTCTGGGCTTCCTGCGCCAGGGTCTCCCACTGCTGGCAGAGCTGGTGGGTAAACTCGTCGTTGGGAGAGCGGCACTGCTCGTCGAGGGTTTCGGTGCCCTGTCTGCCATACCAGCCGATGGCGGAGGCGTTGATCAGCACCTTGGGCGGCGTGCTGGATAGCTTGATGAGATCCACCAGCTGCTCGGTCAACAGCCAGCGGCTATCGCAGAGCAGCTGTTTGCGCGACTCGCTCCAGCGTCCGGCGGCGATGGGTTCGCCGGCCAGATTGATCACCGCGTCCACGTCATTGAGGTCATCGAGCCGGTCGAGGTTATCCAATACCTTGATATCGTGACCGAGCAGGGAGTAGGCGTGGCTCCCCTGCCTGCTCAAGACCACGACCTCGTGATTGACCTTGAGATGGGCAACCAGCTTGCGGCCGATAAAGCCGGTCCCTCCGGTAATAAGAATCTTCATCGCTGCACGCTCCTGCTGCCGTTTGCTCTACTCTAATGGCGTCGTCCTCCTGCAACAAGTGGACGAGCTTGGCATGTGTTGTTCACTAGACTGGTTTTAACTCTATCTTTTTCTTACCAGATATTGTTCAACAATAGTTTGAATTGATTGATTTTTGTTGGGTGGAGATTTGTTGAACAATCGCTATTATGGCGACCCTTTTCGCCTGTCCAACGAGGCTGTCACCCATCATCCGAGCATCAAAGAGGCCGCTATGCCATTTCGTCGTTTGAAACTTCGCCAGCTTTACTCGAGGATTCTGCTGGCGCTGCTGATGGGGGGCGGGATCCTGCTGCTGGGGGTTGTTGCCGTTATCTGGCAGACGGTGACGGAGATAGAGCGTGATGCCGATTCACGGTTGCAGCATGCCCGTATGATGTTTGATCGCTCCATCGGCCATGCCCGGCAGGCGGCCATCAATGTGGAGGGGATGCTTGGTCACTCCTGCAAGGAGGCGGCACAACTGCTGCGCGAACAGGTGGCCACTGTGCCTGATGTCCGTTCCGCCAATCTGGCTGTCGGCAGCCACATCTACTGCACCTCGCTCTATGGTGACTACGATGGCCCCTTCAATCCTGACAGTTATGTGGATGGCAGGCTGCAATTGCTGCCTGGCAATGAGGTCACACCGGATCGCCCCTTGATCGTGCTGCGTCATGAAACGGACAAGGGGAGTGTGCTGATCGGTGTAGATGGCTACTACCTGCGCAATACCCTGGAGATCTCCAGCAAGAACTCCCCGATGGCTCTGGTGGTGGGGCAGAGGGCTCTGTTTGGTTCAGGCCAGGTCGGGGCGGCGCCCTCTCCGACAGAAGAGGGTTATATTGCCCTCGCTTCGGCCGATTTCCCCTATCAGGTCGTCACCCGGGTCACGGTACATGACTACTGGAGCCACGCATGGCGCTACTCCAGATATACCTTGTTCCTCTCTCCGCTGCTGGCGCTGCTGATTGGATTCGGCACCTTCAGGCTGATGGGGCGTAGCAGCTCACCAGCGGAAGAGCTCAAGCGGGCGTTGATCGAAGAGGAGTTTATCCCCTATCTGCAGCCGGTGGTCTCCGGTGAGGATGAGCAGTGGCGTGGCTGTGAGGTGCTGATGCGCTGGCAGCATCCCAAGCAGGGGATGATCTCGCCGGATCGCTTTATTCCGCTGGCGGAAGATAGCGGGCTGATCGTGCCCATGACCAGCCTGTTGATGGCGCAGGTGCGCGATCACTTCTCCCCTTATGCCCGCAAGTTGCCGGCAAAGTTCCATTTTTGCTTCAATATCAGCGCCAAGCACTTTCAGGACCTTGACCTGTTGGCTGACTGCAAGGCGTTTCTTGACGCATTTAAAGACAATCCCGTTGATTTGGGGCTGGAGCTGACCGAGCGTGAACTGCTGGTGGCTGATGAGACAACCGCTCAGATGTTTGCCGAACTGCGCAAACTGGGCGTCTTGATCTCTATCGATGACTTTGGCACCGGTCACTCCAGTCTCACCTATCTGCAACAGTTTCAGGTCGATGCACTCAAGATTGACCGGAGCTTTGTGGAGATGATCGGCACGGATGCACTCTCCAGCCATATCGTTGAAAACGTGATTGATCTGGCGAAGCGACTTGAATTGATCCTGATCGCGGAGGGGGTCGAGAAGCAGTCGCAGGCGGACTACCTGCGGGCGCGCCACGTTGACTATCTGCAAGGGTATCGTTACAGCCGTCCCATTCCGATGAAGCAGTTTTGCAAGACCCTATTTGGCTGAACGGTTTAATGGGGAGCATAAAAAACCAGCGATCGCTCGCTGGTTTTTTGTTGATACCGTTTGGCTTGGGCGTTCAGAGCATGCGCTGGAGGGCGCGGGCCAAGCGTTTAACCCCCTCCTCGATGGTCGCTTCATCGACGCAGGAGAAGCTCAGGCGCAGGGTGTTCTTGATCTCGGGGCGCACGTAGAAGGGGGCGCCGGGTACGAAGGCCACTTTCTCTTTGATCGCCTCGTCAAACAGCGCCATGGCACTGATGTGGGCTGGCAGGGTCAGCCAGAGGAACATACCCCCTTCCGGTCGGGTGTAGCTGACGCCGGGCGGGCAGTGACGGGCCAACGCGGCCTCCATGGCAGCGCGCTGACGGCCATAGACCTCCTTGATCTTCTCCAGATGGGCGTCAAGGGAGTTATCCATCAGGAAGCGGTGCAGCACCTGCTGGCTGAAGGCGTTGCTGTGCAGGTCGGTCGCCTGTTTGGCGATGGTCACCTTCTTGCGCAGCCACTCCGGCACCAGCATCCAGCCCAGCCGGAAGGCGGGCACCACGGTTTTGGAGAAGGAGCCGAGGAGCACGGTATTGTTCGGCGCCAGCTTGGCAATCGGGGGCAGATGTTCACCTTCGAAGCGCAGCTCGCCGTAGGGATCATCTTCCACCATCAACAGCTTGTGGCGCACCAGTCGCTCGGCCAGAGCCTCGCGGTTGGCACGGCTATAGGATACACCGCTCGGGTTCTGGAAGTTGGGCACGCCGTAGAGCAGTTTGGCATTGGATCCGCTTGCCAGCAGCGCATCCAGCGCAGCCAGATCCAGACCCTCTTCTCCAAGGGTGATCGGCTTGAAGGTGGGCTGGTAGACAGAAAAAGCCTGAATGGCGCCAAGGTAACCCGGCTCTTCGATGATGAGATCCTGCCCCTCGTCGATCAGCACCTTGCCCAGCAGATCCAGCGCTTGCTGGGAGCCGCTGGTGATGAGGATGTTGTCCGGATTGATCTGCATGCCGTGGCGGGCCAGATAGCGGTCGGCAATATACTGGCGCAGCGGGGCGAAGCCTTCGGTCGCCGCATATTGCAGGGCGGCAGTCCCCTGTTCGCGCAGCACATCCTGACAGGCCTGATCGATCGCCTTGACCGGAAACAGGTGGGGATTGGGCAGGCCACCGGCGAAGGAGATGATCTCCGGATTGGCGGCAACTTTGAGGATTTCACGGATAAAGGAAGGCTCGACCTTCTCGAAGCGCTGGGCAAAAAACGGCTGCATAGACAATTCTCTCGGCATGTGGGCGGTCGCTCCATTCGACCGCCAGGTTATCCGTTTGTATCAGATTTCAGAAATGAGGCAATGATTGTCACAAAAATCGCCAAAAAAGGGCTGGAACGACTCTACTGCGGATTATATTGGACGGTTAGTCGGTGTGGTGATGCCAGTGAGGGAGCTGGGAAGTGGATGGCCGGAATATTTGTTGCGCGAAACACTTGCGCCTTGGGCCTATCTTGGGATAATTCGCTCCCCTGTTTTCGCGGGTCGATGAAATGCCGAGCCGCGAGCGGTCCCGCTCGGGATCGGACACAAGATGTATTACCCGGATTGATGAAATAACGAGACCATTATGCCTGTGACCCAAGATGTATTTAACGAAGACGGCAAGTTCATGCGCAAGATCCGCAGCTTTGTCCGTCGCGAAGGCCGCCTGACCAAAGGGCAGGAGAAGGCCCTGGAAGAGCTCTGGCCGGTCATGGGTATCGATTTCGAGCCAAAGCAGCTCGATTTGGTCGCACTGTTTGGCCGCGAGGCACCTGTGGTGCTGGAGATCGGCTTTGGCATGGGCGCCTCTCTGGTGGAGATGGCCAAGAATGCCCCTGAGAAGAACTTCATCGGCATTGAAGTGCACTCCCCGGGCGTGGGCGCCTGTCTGGGTACCGCTCAGGAAGCGGGGGTCACCAATCTGAAAGTGATTTGCCACGATGCGGTGGAAGTGCTGGAGCACATGATCCCGAACGGTTCACTCTCCTGCCTGCAGCTCTTCTTCCCGGATCCCTGGCACAAGAGCCGTCACCACAAGCGCCGTATCGTACAGCCTGCGTTTGCTCAGGATATTCGCCAGAAGCTGGCCATCGGTGGCGTGTTCCACATGGCGACCGACTGGGAAAACTATGCAGAGCACATGCTGGAAGTGATGAGCGCCGCCGAGGGTTACGAGAATACCTCTGCCACCGGCAACTGGGTGCCCCGTCCGGACTGGCGTCCGCTGACCAAATTTGAGCAACGTGGCCACCGTCTCGGCCACGGAGTTTGGGATCTGATTTTCAAGCGTGTCAGCTAAGCTGGCACGTCAACACACCTAGCGTATCAACTAACTTGAGGAGCTATCATGGCCAATCGTAGCCGCCGCCTGCGCAAGAAACTGCGCGTCGATGAATTCCAGGAAATGGGTTTCGACATCAGTTTCAACTTCCCGGTCGGCACTGCCGAAGAGACCATCGATGCGGTAGTCGATGCGATGATCGATGAGGTTGTTGAACCCCGCAAACTGGCTTTTGCCGGCTCCGGTCACCTGGCCTGGGAAGGGATGATCTGCACCCAGCAACTGGGCAAGTGTACCGAAGAAGACCGCGCCGCCGTCAAATCCTGGCTGGAAGGCAAGGGGATGGAAGCCGTGGTCGTTACTGAGCTGTTCGACCTCTGGTACGGTGAACCGGCCTGATACAAGGCTGCCGCATCTGGCGCCTTGTTGTGGGTAACTGAAAAATCCCGCCGCTGGCGGGATTTTTGTCAGTGGGGATGGGATCTCCACCGCTGTTTTAGTCATGGAATCGCTTATTGCTTATGGTGTTGTCATCCGAATTACTGGCCAGCATCCTTGAAGAGGTGCGCCCGTTGCTGGGACAAGGCAAGGTGGCCGACTACATTCCGGCACTGGCTCAGGTACCGGCCGATCGGCTTGGTATTGCAGTCTGTAGCGTCGAGGGGGAGCTGTTCACCGCCGGTGACGCTTTTGAACCCTTCTCCATCCAGAGTATCTCCAAGGCCCTGAGCCTGACCCTGGCACTCACTCTCTATCAGGAGGAGGAGATCTGGGCCCGTGTTGGCAAGGAGCCCTCCGGCCAGCCCTTTAACTCGCTGGTTCAGCTCGAGTTCGAGCAGGGGATCCCCCGCAACCCCTTTATCAATGCTGGGGCGCTGGTGGTGAGCGATCTGCTGGAGACCCGCCTCACTGCGCCCCGTCAGCGTACCCTCGAGCTGGTGCGCCGTCTTTCCGGCAATCCGGCCATCATGGCGGATCAGGTGGTCGCCCGCTCCGAATATCAGCACTCTGCCCGCAACGCCGCCATCGCCTATCTGATGAAGGCCTATGGCAACTTCGAAAACGAAGTGGACAAGGTGCTGCAAAGCTACTTCAATGCCTGTGCCATTCGCATGAGCTGCGTCGATCTGGCGCGGGCATTCATCTATCTGGCCAACCGTGGTGTGCCACTGGGCGAGAGCGTGCCGCTGCTGCCCGCCCGCACCACCAAGCAGGTCAACGCCCTGCTCGCCACCTGCGGCCTCTATGACGAGGCGGGCGATTTTGCCTATCGGGTCGGCATGCCGGGCAAATCGGGTGTCGGCGGCGGTATCATCGCCCTGATCCCGGGCGAGCTCTGCGTCTGTGTCTGGTCGCCCGAGCTCAACAAAGCCGGTAACTCGCTGGCGGGCACGGCGGCGCTGGAGCTGCTGGCTGAGCGGCTGGGTCGCTCCATTTTTTAACCTTGTTCACTATGAATCGAGAAATCACCATGAAACGACATCTTCGCTTCCTGCAGGCCGCGCTGGCGACCTTACTGCTCTGGTGTGCCCTGCCCGCCGTGGCAGGGGAGTTGCCACCGCTCTCGCTGGCCGATGCCAAGGCCAAACAGGCTGTCATCCTGGATACCCGCGCCAGCTACTTCTATCAGGGGTGGCCGATGGAAGGGGAGAAGCAGGGCGGTCATGTGGCGGGCGCCGAGAACCTCTCAGCAGAATGGAAATACAGCGATGAAGAGTGGCCAAAGGCGCTCGAGATCAAGGGGCTGAAGGCCGATCGTCCGGTTGCCCTCTACGGTGCGTCCCGCGAAGTGGCCGAGGTGGCCCGTCTGCTGCGCAAGCAGGGGATCAAGCAGCTGTTCGAGCTGCAAGGATGGCAAGCCGCACCGCGCGAGTCGCTGGCACGCTGGCAGCAGCTGGTCTATCCGCGCTGGTTGGCGGATCTGCAAGAGGGCAAGCCGGTTGCCGCGGCGCCCAAGGGTGACTGGAGGCTGTTTGAAGTGGATTGGGGTTCACCCAAGGCCTACCTCATCAGCCACATCCCGGGGGCCGGTTATATCGATACCAACAGCCTCGAAGAGGAGCCGCTGTGGAACAAGGTCTCTGACGAAGCGCTCAAGAAACTGCTGCTGGATAACGGCATCCGTCACGACACCACCGTCATCCTCTATGGTCGCAACACTATGGCGGCTGCCCGTGCCGCGCACCTGATGATGTATGCGGGGGTGGAAGATGTACGACTGCTGGACGGTGGTCTGGATGCCTGGTTTATCCAGCACCTGCGCACCGAAACCGGTCTGCCCAACAAATATGAGCCGGTGAAGGAGTTTGGCGTGGCCATTCCCGCTCACCCCGAGTACTACACCACGTTAAGTCAGGCAAAAGAGCTGCTCAAGAAGCCCGATAGCGCACTGGTCAGCGTGCGTACCTGGGACGAGTTTGTCGGCAACACCTCAGGTTACAGCTACATCAAGCCGAAGGGCGATATCCCGGGGGCCAAGTGGGGTCACGGTGGGGTGGATGCCAACAGCATGAGCGATTTCCACAACCCGGACGGCACCATGAAGCCGGCCCGCGAAATCCTCGCCATGTGGGAGCAGTGGAACATCGAGCCAACTCAGCAGGCTGCGTTCTACTGCGGTACCGGCTGGCGCGCCTCCGAGGCCTTCTTCTACGCCTGGCTGATGGACTGGAAACAGATCAGCGTCTACGACGGCGGTTGGTACGAGTGGAGTTCCGATCCCAAGAACCCGACCGTGACCGGTGAGCGTCAGCCCGCCAAGTCATGATTGCGCGCTGGCGCTGAAAAGAAGAGGCCGGACAGAGATGTCCGGCCTTTTTCATTGGCTCTGTCCCAATTACGTGTTGAAAGGCTAATCTTGAAGTAGGCCATCACCTTGAGGTCTATCATCATGGATACCCCAGCCTTTCAACACCTGTTGTCCCTTTTTCCCCAGTTAACCCTGCGCCAGCGCCGTGTTGCTCAGCAGGAGCTTACTGCAC
>NZ_JBFODV010000181.1:0-4778 GCF_040908495.1 Aeromonas sp. R1-1
GTCTTTACCGGTTAGTGTGCTGATATGGCTCAGTCGGTAGAGCGCATCCTTGGTAAGGATGAGGTCCCCAGTTCGATTCTGGGTATCAGCACCATTAAATAGAAAGCCTCCCTGAAAAGGGAGGCTTTTTTGCATCTGTCATTTTTTGATATCCCCTTACATTCCCCATTCCCGCAACCCCCCTCTGCTTGCAGTCGACACTGTTTATCTGCTGGTTTGAGTCCTAATGTGTTACTCATTTGACTGCTATTGATGGTTTTATCCAGAGATTTAACCATGATTGATTGACGTAAAACGTTTTACATGTAAAATCCGGCGCGTTTTGCCTATTACGTGGAGAAAGAGCATGGCGCAGGATAACGAATACTGTTTGGGGGCGGTACCCGCCAAAGGGCGCAAAGGTGTGCTTTCGCTGATGCTGGTGATGCTCGGCCTGACTTTCTTCTCTGCCAGCATGTGGACCGGTGGTGCGCTGGGCACCGGGCTGGTGTTTGATGACTTCATCAAGGCGGTACTGCTCGGCAACTTGCTGCTGGGTATCTACACCGCCTGTCTCGGCTATATCGGTGCTTCAACCGGTCTCTCTACCCATCTGCTGGCGCGTTACTCGTTTGGGGTGAAAGGTTCCTGGTTGCCATCCCTGTTGCTGGGCGGCACTCAGATCGGCTGGTTTGGCGTCGGTGTCGCCATGTTTGCGCTGCCGGTGCAGAAGGCGACTGGCATCGATGTGAACTGGCTGATCGCCATTTCGGGCATTCTGATGACGGTAACCGTCTACTTCGGGATCTCCGCCCTGATGGTGTTGAGCTTTGTGGCAGTACCGGCCATTGCACTGCTTGGCGGTTACTCGGTCTGGCTGGCGGTGACCTCGACTGGTGGTATGGCTGCGCTGCAGCAGGTACAACCGACCAATCCCATCGAGTTCACCACGGCATTGACCATGGTGGTCGGTTCCTTTATCAGTGCAGGAACCCTGACCGCCGACTTTGTTCGATTTGGTCGCAAACCCTGGGGCGCCGTCATGATTACCATGGTGGCGTTTTTTTTGGGCAACACTCTGATGTTCGTTTTTGGCGCAGCTGGTGCAGCGGTGACCGGTCAGGCTGATATCTCGGAAGTGATGCTGATGCAGGGGCTTTTGATCCCCGCAATTCTGGTGCTGGGCCTCAATATCTGGACCACCAACGACAACGCCCTCTACGCCTCCGGCCTCGGTTTTGCCAACATTACCGGTCTCAAGAGCAAGCCGCTCAGCGTGATCAACGGCCTCATCGGTACCGCTTGCGCCCTCTGGCTTTACAACAACTTTGTAGGCTGGCTGGCCTTTTTGAGTACGGCAATTCCGCCGATCGGTGGCATTATCATCATGGATTTCCTGCTCAATCGTGAGCGTTACCGTCAGTTTGCCGATCAGCAGTTCGAGACGGTGCGCTGGCAGGCGCTGGTCGCCACGGCAGTCGGGGTGGCTGTCGGCAAGTGGCTGCCGGGCATAGTGCCACTCAACGCGGTATTGGGCGCCGCCTTCACCTATTTCATTCTGGTTCGCCTCACCCAGCGGCCGGTTCTGGTACAGGGAGCTAACAAATGCTGATTCAACATATTCGTTTGGTCGATCGGGAAGGGTTTTGGCAGATCCGCTGTCAGGATGGGGTCATCACCGCCATCGAACCCCATGACGAACATGCCGTCGCAGGTCGGGTGCTGGACGGGGAGGGTGGTCTGGCTATCGCCCCCTTTATCGAAGCCCACATTCACCTCGATACCACCCAGACGGCCGGTGAGCCGAGCTGGAACCTCTCCGGCACTCTGTTCGAGGGGATCGAGCGCTGGGCCGAGCGCAAGGCGCTGCTGACCCATGAGGATGTGAAACAGCGCGCCATCCAGACGCTGAAGTGGCAGATCGCCAACGGCATCCAGTTTGTCCGTACTCACGTCGATGTCTCCGATCCCAATCTGGTCGCGCTCAAGGCGATGCTGGAGGTGCGGGAGGAGATGAAGGAGTGGGTGGAGCTGCAGATCGTCGCCTTCCCGCAGGAGGGGATCCTCTCCTACCCCAACGGTAAGGCACTGCTGGAGGAGGCGCTCAAGCTGGGGGCCGACGTGATTGGCGCGATCCCCCACTTCGAGTTTACCCGGGAGTATGGGGTCGAAAGTCTGCACTACATCTTCGATCTTGCCGAGAAGTATCAGGTTCTGGTCGATGTGCACTGCGACGAGATCGATGACGAGCAGTCCCGCTTTATCGAGACGCTGGCGACCCTGGCCTACGAGCGGGGTATCGGTCATAGAGTCACCGCCAGCCACACCACCGCCATGCACTCCTACAACGGCGCTTATGCTTCCCGCCTGTTCCGGCTGCTGAAGATGGCGGACATCAACTTCGTGGCCAATCCGCTGGTGAACATTCACCTGCAGGGGCGGTTCGATACCTATCCCAAACGCCGCGGCATTACCCGGGTGAAGGAGATGCTGAAGGCGAACATCAACGTCTGTTTCGGTCACGATGACGTGTTTGACCCCTGGTATCCCATGGGCACCGCCAACATGTTGCAGGTGCTGCACATGGGGCTGCATGTCTGCCAGATCATGGGTTACGAGCAGATCAACGACGGTCTGAAGCTGATCAGCAGCCACAGCGCCCGCACCCTGAATGTGCAGGATCGCTATGGTATCGAAGTGGGCAAACCGGCCAACCTGTTGGTCCTGCCCGCCGACAACGGCTTCGATGCGGTGCGCCGTCAGGTGCCGGTGCGTTACTCGATTCGTCACGGCAAGGTGATTGCCCAGACCCGCCCGGCCCAGACCGAAATCGTGCTGGGTGAGGCCGAGCCCATCGATTTTCGCCGCTGAGATTTCAATCAGGCTGGGTGACGATTAGTTCCACCTCTGGGCACAAGGGCCGCCATTGCGACATAATGGCGGCCTGACCCTGAGGGAGTGACACCATGCAAACCTGGTTCTATGTTGCTGCAGGGGGCGCCATCGGCGCCTGCCTTCGTTTTGGGATTGCCGAACTGATGGCCTTGCTGCTGGGGCGCCACTTTCCTTACGGGACTCTGGTGGTCAACGTGGTGGGCTCTTTCATCATGGGGGTAGCGTTCGCCCTCATCAGTCATGGTCATGTGGTGGAACACCCGATGAAGCCGCTGCTGATGGTGGGGATCCTCGGTGCCCTGACTACTTTCTCTTCCTTTGCCCTCGATACGGTAGTGCTGGCTCAACATGGGGCCTATCTGAAAGCGCTGCTCAATATCGGTCTCAATCTCTTCCTCTGTCTGGCCATGGTGGTGCTGGGCATGCAGTTGGTTGCGAGCCGGGTTTAAGGTGTCCGGACGCCAGTGGCTCTGGTAAACTGGCGGCCATTCTTTGCTCTATGGGTGTTTAAGGGATGTCAGAACAAGCAACGACAACGCATTTTGGCTTTAAAACCGTGGCCGCGACCGAGAAGGAAACTCTGGTAGCAGGTGTCTTCCATTCGGTGGCAGCCAAGTATGATCTGATGAACGATCTGATGTCGTTCGGCATCCACCGCCTGTGGAAGCGCTTCACCATCGACTGTTCCGGTGTGCGCAAGGGCCAGAAGGTGCTGGATCTGGCCGGTGGTACCGGTGACTTGACCGCCAAGTTCTCGCGCATCGTCGGCGAGACCGGTCAGGTGGTGCTGGCAGATATCAACGACTCCATGCTGAAAGTGGGCCGCGACAAGCTGCGCAATCTGGGGGTCGCCAACAACGTCTCCTACGTGCAGGCCAATGCCGAGGCGCTCCCCTTCCCGGATAACCACTTCGATGTGATTACCATCGGCTTCGGCCTGCGCAACGTCACCGACAAGGACAAGGCGCTCGCCTCCATGTTCCGGGTGCTCAAGCCGGGTGGCCGTCTGCTGGTGCTGGAGTTCTCCAAGCCGGTCAGTGAAGTGATCGCCAAGCTCTATGACCTCTACTCCTTCAAACTGCTGCCGAAAATGGGCGAAATCGTCGCGAACGACAGTGAAAGCTACAAATATCTGGCAGAGTCCATCCGCATGCACCCAGATCAGCAGACCCTGGCTGGCATGATGGAAAATGTCGGTTTCGAGCAGGTGGAGTACTTCAATCTGACTCAGGGTGTGGTCGCCCTGCACCGCGGTTACAAGTTTTAAGGTTGCCTATGCCGATGGATGCCATGGTCACCGCGGTGATCGAAACCAGCCTCAACCAGTTGCTGGCGCTGGACAAACAGAGCCCGGAGCGGCTGCGCAAACTGGTGGGCAAGGTGCTCAAGCTGGAGCTGCGTGAACTCAAGCCGCTCTGGTTTGTCTTCTCCGAGCGTCGGCTGGATGTGCTGGCCCAGCATGAAGGGGAGGCCGATGCGGTGCTTAGCCTCTCCCTGACCGCCCTCGGTCTGCTGAAAGACCCGTCCGCCCTGACCCGCTATATCCGCGAGGAGAAGCTGGATCTGAGCGGTGATCCCCAGCTGGTACAGGCATTCAGCGTTCTATTGGGTGAGCTGGATATCGACTGGGAAGAGGAGCTGTCGCGCTATACCGGCGACGTGCTGGCCCACACCCTGTTCAGCGGTGCCCGTCAGGCGCGTCGTCTGGTCGGCCGCGAGCTGTGCCGCACCCGCAGCCAGCTGGCGGAATATCTGACCGAAGAGGCCCGCCTCGCCCCCGGCCCGCTGGAAGTGGCGAGTTTCAACGATGACGTCGAGGTGCTGGCCCAGCAGCTCAAGGCCGTCGAACTGCGGCTGGCCCGCTTTGAACAGCAGGTGACCTGATGACCCCGAAGGAGTTCAAA
>NZ_JBFODV010000182.1:0-5776 GCF_040908495.1 Aeromonas sp. R1-1
ATTGCGTAGGGGAGACCATCCTGTGCGAGGGGCTGAGCTACCCCGGTATGCTGGGTAACGCTCGCCAGCTGAAGAATCAGGTGGTGGGACTGGCGATGGATGAGGAGGGGCTGCTGCCCGAAGCGCTGGACGCCGCCTGCCGCACCCGCCGGGCCAAGCTGCTCTACCTCACCCCGACCCTGCAAAACCCCACTACCGCCATCATGAGTCTGGCGCGGCGGGAGGCCATCGTCGCCATCGCCCGTCGCCACGATCTGCTGATCATCGAGGATGACGTCAACGGCCTGCTGCCCCAGCAACCAGTGATCCCTCTGGTCAATCTGGCGCCGGAGCGGGTCATCTATCTGGGCAGTCTGGCCAAGATCGCCTGCGGCGGCCTGCGGGTGGGCTTCGTGCTGACGCCCCCTGCCCTGCACAGCGCCTTCGCCCAGACCATGCGGCTGTCGAGCTGGATGGTGAGTCCGCTGCTGATCGAGCTCGCCTGCAAAATGGTCAGTCAGCGCCAGATCATGCCGCTGGTCGAGCAGCAGCGGGAGATCCTCAAACGTCGTGGCGAACTGCTCCGCCACCTGCTGCCCGCCGCCCGCTGGCAGCCGGGCAGCATGCACGCCTGGCTGCCGCTGCCTGAACCCTGGCGCAGCCAGCAGTTTGCTGCCGCCGCCGATGCCCTTGACGTTGGCGTGGCGAGCGGGGAACACTTCGCCGCCGGTCAGTTTGCCGCTCCGCAGGGGGTGCGCCTGAGCCTGAGCCAGCCCGCCACCGACGCCCGGGTCGGCGAAGGGCTGGCCCGACTGGCGCAGCTGCTGCAGGGGACGCCCCCCAGCAATCCCCTGCTATAGTCAGGGCCAGCCGACCTGACCTTCACGCTTCATCGTCATTGCCAAGGAGATGCCGTGCCCCCCATCAGAGCCGCCCTGCTGCTTGCCACCCTGTTGCTGGGTGGCTGCGCCTCGTCAACGACCCATCAGCAGCTGGGGGCCGCGCTCAATGGACTGGAAGGGGAGTTGCAACGGCTGGAAGAGGAGCTGGCGGCCATGAACGGCCTGCACTATCAAAAGGCGATCGATGCGCCACTCAGTTTGCGCCGCGCACTCGGGGCGCCGCAGCCCACGCCAGAGGGGCTGGTGCCGGTGGCCAGCAAGCTGGAAGATGGGCCACTCCTGCGCTATCAATACCGACTGCCAGCGGGGATGGCGAGCCTGCCCCAGGACAACCTCTGCCAGCGCTACGAGTTCGAGCTGCGTCATCTGGGCCGCCTCGGCAAGCTGGAATTAAACTGGCTGGGGGAACAGGGCAAGGGGTCGCGGCTGATCCGCCAGAGCGACTGCCCCTTCGGGGCACAGGCCCGCCCTCGGCAATAACAGGTTGCCGCCCTGAGAGATGGCATAACCGATTGAAATAACAGCCCATAGTGCGCCCTCCAGCACACTGCTGGCTACTGTCAGCTTTTCACTCAGCGAGTACTGTGCCTATGTTCCTCTTGGGTCTACCATAATCAACCTAATGGTTTGCTCACAGGAAGTACCTGCATGACGATACTGCTGCTCGAAGAGGATCCTCTGCTCCGTAGCGCCATCACCCGGGAACTGACCGAACAGGGGGTGCCCGCCGACCGGATCCACTACCACAGCCATCCAAACCACGAGCGCAGTGGCCTGCTGGCCCTGCTGCAACAGCACGCCTTCGACGCCATCATCTGTCAGCAGGACAAGCAGCAGGATCTTGACGGAGCCCGGCTGCTGCACGAAGCGCACTATCTCGGCCTGCTGCAGCCCGGTTGCGTCTTGCTGCTGCTCGATGCCGATCAGAGCGAGCAGGAGTTTCTCCCCTCGGATCTCTACTTCTCCCTCTATCTGGCTCTCCCCTTCATGACCCAGCAGCTCACCGCGGTGCTCGGCCAGCTGGTGAAGTTAAGCAACCTGACCCGCACGCTGGCCGCCCCCATTCTGCTGCGGGAGTGGCAACTGGCTACCGCCCTCTGTGAAGACTTGTTGTTTCAACGGGAGAATCGCTCGCTGACCCCCTGGCTGGATCGGCTCAAGGGCTATCTGCTGCTGCAATCGACCGAGCGGATCACTGCCGCCCAGCACTATGCCCTCTGTGCCAACGAGTATCAGGCGAGCTGGCCAAGGGCCGGGCTCTTCTACGCCATGCTGGGGCTCGGCAAATTGCAGAGCGCCCGGACCGACTTGCAGCGCCATCAGGCCAGCGTCTCGATGGCCACCCGGCTGGAGCTGCAACTCGCCAGCCAGCTGCATCAGCATCACTGGTTGGCGGCCTGGGAGACCATGGGAGAGCTGCTGCGGATCCGCCCCCATCAGCCGCGCTGGCATCAGCTGGCGATGTTGCTCGGGCTGGTGCTACAAGATGAGGAGAAGGTGCTGGAGCAGGCCAACAGCCTGACCCTGCGCCATTTCAGCGAGCAGCGCGTCCGGCTCACCATCGACAGCTTCATGCTCAATGCCAGTCTGGCGGTGCTGTGGCACGCCCCGTCCAGCAACCGGATCCGCTCCCTGCAACAGGAGTGGGAGCACCTCAAGCGCACCGTCCACCTGCAACCCCACGAATATGAGCTGCTGCAGGCGCTGATGCTGGGGCTGGATTACCGCTTCGACGAGGCGCTGATCCTGATTGCCCACCACCAGCCGGATGAGGGGAGCGACAACCACCTCACCCTGCTGCTCGGCTTTGCGGTCAGCCAGTTCTGTGGTTTGCCCCACCACGCCCAGCGCTACCTGACCCAACTGACCCAATACCGCGTCAGGGTGGCGCCCCACCCGCTCACCCGCCAGCTGTTCCACCATCTGGTGGCCGAGCTGGGCCAGCGTCTGACGGCGAGAGAACAACGGCTGAGCGAACTGCGCCAGCTGCGCCACAAGGCGATGCAGGCCAGCCAATATCAGACAGCCCTGCAAGCGGGCTTGCAGCTGCTGGAAGAGTTCCCCGCCCTGCCGGGCGATGCCTGGCAACTGCTGGAGCTGTTGCAACACTGTTGGCCTGCGGGTATGGCCGCTCCCAAGGTAGCGCTGCTGGTCGATACCCTGGAGCGGCGCCTCAAGCACAGCCCCGCGTTTCTCGATCAACATGCCCAGCAGTACCAGCGCACCCTGCAGGAGATCCGCACTCATCTTCAGCCGCACCTCTCCGGCAGCGGCCCCTCCTGCCTTGTCGCAGGACAGCCCGAGCCATGATGATGCTGGCGGCGTGCAAACCGGCATTGTCGGCAAAGCCAACATAGAGAGAGGGGAGCCTTGGCTCCCCTCTCTCTATTTGTTCTCTGTCAGCTGATGGCGATGAGCGTTGGGCTCAAACCAGCGCGTCACTCTCCAGCGCCGCCTTGAGAAAATCCTTCCAGCTGATGATGCCGACCAGAGCGCCATTCTCCAGCACCGGCAGGCAGGAGACCCCCTTCTCCAGCATCAGCTTGACGCCGTCGCGCACGGTGAGATGGGGAGCGATGGTGACGAGCTGACGACTCATGATCTGGTGGGCCCGCTTGTTGAGGGTTTCGGTATCGCGGCTCATCTCGGCTTCGGAGTCTAGATAGGGGCTGATGGCGCGGAACAGATCCCGATCCGAGATGACCCCTACCAGCTCCTCCTCTTCCAGCACCAGCAGGTGGCGAAAGTGTGCCTGCTCGAAGATATCCCTGATGACTCGGAGTCGATCATCCATTGAAACGGTGGCGACCCGGGTCGTCATAATATCCCTGATATGCATGCTAACCTCCCGTAACCAAACTGGTTTCTCTGTTATGGCATGTTTTTGCAGCGCCAGCCAGTGGCCAGCCCTTCGCTACAGTGCAAATCAGCGTCATTTCACGTAAGATCCGCGCCAGTTTTTCTCCTCCATTTTGAGCAAGCAGATCCCACCCATGATAGTTGCCAGTCAAATCGAACTGATCCGCGGCGGCCGCAAGCTGCTGGACAACGCCTCCGCCACCATTCACCCCGGCCACAAAGTGGGTCTGGTGGGCAAAAACGGCTGTGGCAAGTCTACCTTTTTTGCACTGGTACGGGGCGAGCTGGCCATCGACAGCGGCACCTTCAGCCTGCCCGCTGGCTGGCAGATTGCAGGCGTCGCGCAGGAGACCCCGGCGCTCGACTGCTCCGCGCTCGAGTACGTGATCGACGGCGACAAGGAGTTCCGCTCGCTGGAAGCCCAGCTGGTGCAAGCCGAGCAGGATGACAACGGGCTGCTGGTGGCCGAGCTGCACGGTCGCCTCGATACCATAGGCGCCTACAGCATTCGCGCCCGCGCCGCCGAGCTGCTGCACGGCCTCGGTTTCAGCGACGAGCAACTGAGCTCGCCGGTACGCAGCTTCTCCGGTGGCTGGCGCATGCGTCTGAACCTCGCTCAGGCGCTGCTCTGCCGCTCCGATCTGCTGCTGCTCGATGAACCTACCAACCACCTGGATCTCGATGCGGTGATCTGGCTGGAGAAGTGGCTCAAGGGCTATCAGGGCACGCTGGTGCTCATCTCTCACGACCGCGATTTCCTCGATTCTGTCATCAGCCGCATCATCCATATCGAGAACGGCAAGCTCAATGAATACACCGGCGGCTACTCCGACTTCGAACTGCAGCGCGCCGAACATCTGGCCCAGCAGCAGTCCATGTACGAGAAGCAGCAGCGGGAGATGTCCCACATGCAGGCGTATGTGGACCGCTTCCGCTACAAGGCTTCCAAGGCCCGTCAGGCCCAGAGCCGCCTGAAAGCCATGGAGCGGATGGAGAAGATCCTGCCCGCCCACGCCGACTCGGAATTCAGCTTCGAGTTTCGCGAGCCGTCGGCCCTGCCGACCCCGCTCATCGCCATGGAGAACCTCTCTGCCGGTTACGGTGACAAGGTGATCCTGGAGAAGATCAAACTCAATCTGGTACCGGGTTCGCGCATCGGTCTGCTCGGTCGCAACGGCGCCGGTAAGTCCACCTTTATCAAGATGCTGTCGGGCTCCAACCCGCCGCTCTCCGGCAAGCTCGAAGTGAGCGCCGGGGTGAGCATAGGTTACTTTGCCCAGCATCAGCTGGAGACCCTGCGTCTCGATGATTCCCCGCTCGATCATCTGGCCCGCCTCGCGCCGGACAAGACCGAGCAGGAGCTGCGCAACTATCTGGGCAGCTTCGGCTTCCACGGTGACAAGGCGCTCGACAAAGTAGCCCCCTTCTCCGGCGGCGAAAAGGCGCGGCTGGTGCTGGCCCTGATCACCTGGCAAAAGCCGAACCTCTTGCTGCTCGATGAACCGACCAACCACCTGGATCTGGAGATGCGCCACGCCCTGACCATGGCGCTGCAAGGCTTCGAAGGGGCCATGGTAGTGGTCTCCCACGATCGCCACCTGCTGCGCACCACCACCGACGACTTCTATCTGGTGCACGGTGGCCGGGTCGAGCCGTTCGACGGCGATCTGGACGACTACCACAAGTGGCTCGGCGAGCAGGAGAAAGAGGCCAACGCCAAACCGGCCGATGGCCCCGTCTCTGCCAACTCGGCGGTGGCGCGCAAGGATCAGAAGCGGCGCGAGGCGGAGTTCCGGCAAGCAACCCGTCCCCTGCGCCAGAAGCTGGAAAAGCTCGAAGCGAGCATGGAGAAGCTGCAGGGCAAGCTTGGCGACATCGAGAGCCAACTGGCCGACCCCGCCATCTACGAAGAGAGCGCTAAAACCAAGCTCTCCGAGCTGCTCAAATCCCAGGGCCCCCTCAAGGAGCAGCTGGAAGAGGTGGAGCTGGAGTGGATGAGCCTCTCCGAAGAGCTGGAAACCATGGAGCAAGCCTTC
>NZ_JBFODV010000183.1:0-4589 GCF_040908495.1 Aeromonas sp. R1-1
GGCCATCGTCAGCTCGTCGGTGAGCTGGCTGCCGCTGCCACGAGCCGAGGCCTATGGCGCCTCCAAGGCGGCCCTCGACTATCTGGCGGATACCTTGCGCCTCGATTTGGCCAGCAAAGGGATCGGGGTGACCCTGATCCGCCCCGGCTTTGTCCAGACGCCGCTCACCGCCAAAAATGATTTTCCCATGCCCTGTCTGGTGACGGTGGAAGAGGCCTCCCGCGCCATCATGGACGGGCTGACCGCTGGTCGTCACCAGATCCACTTTCCCCGCCGTTTCATCTGGCTGCTGCGCCTGCTTGGTGCGCTGCCGGTGGGGCTCTGGCTGCGCCTTGGCCGCGCACTCGTATCGAAAGGAAGCCATTCATGAAGAAAAAGATCGCCATCGTCGGTTCAGGGATCTCGGGGCTCACCGCCGGTTTTCTGCTCCACAAACTCCATGACATCACCCTGTTCGAGGCTGCGCCGACTCTGGGCGGTCACACCGCCACTGTCGATGTGAATCAGGCTGGCCGCAGCTATGCCATCGACACCGGCTTTATCGTCTTCAATGATCGCACCTACCCCAACTTCTTGAAGTTGCTGGCACGGATCGGCATGGCGCGGCAACCGGCCGAGATGAGCTTCTCGGTGAAGAGCCCGGAGGGGCTGGAGTATAACGGCCACAACCTCGACACCCTGTTTGCTCAGCGCAGCAATCTGCTGAGTCCGCGCTTCTATGGCTTCGTCGCCGAGATCCTGCGGTTCAACCGGGAGGCGCGGGCCTGGCTGGCGGATGGTCAGCATCAGGGGGCTGGCCCCGAGCTGACCCTGGGGGACTTTCTGCTGGCGGGGGAGTTTAGCGACTACTTCGCCCGCCACTACATCTTGCCGATGGGAGCGGCGATCTGGTCATCGACCCTGGCCGATATGCGCGCCTTCCCCCTTGGCTTCTTCCTGCGCTTTTTTGCCAACCATGGCCTGCTGGATGTGGCCAATCGCCCCCAGTGGTACGTGATCCCGGGCGGCTCGCGGGAATATATCGGCCCCCTTACCGCGGGTTGGCAGTCGCAGATCCGCCTCGCCTGTCCGGTGCAGAGCGTACGGCGGGACGCGGACGGCGTGGTGATCCTGAGCAGTTACGGCGAGGAGCGGTTTGACGAGGTGATCTTCGCCTGCCACAGCGATCAGGCGCTGGCGCTGCTGGCGGATCCCGGCGAGCGGGAGCAGGCCATCCTCGGCGACATGCCCTATCAGGCCAACGATGTCTGGCTCCATACCGATGCCCGCTGCCTGCCCACCCGTCGCAAGGCATGGGCCAGCTGGAACTATCAGCTCGATGGCAATGATGAGGCGCGGCCGCTGGTGAGCTACAACATGAACATCCTGCAGGGGGTGAACTCGCCGGAGCCCTTCTGCGTCAGCCTCAATCCCAAGGGCAAGGTGGATGAGAGCAAGGTTTTGCGCCGCTTCGTCTACCACCATCCGGTGTTCAATCAGGCCTCTATTGCCGCCCAGCAGCGGCGCGCGGAGATCTGCGGCCAGCAGCACACCCACTTCTGTGGTGCCTACTGGTACAACGGCTTCCATGAGGATGGGGTGCGCAGCGCGCTAGATGTCGTCAGGCGCTTCGGAGCCGAGCTATGAACGGCGCCACCGTGGCCACCGAACATGAGCGAACAGACGAACTGGCTGGCGTCACCAGCGCCATCTGGCAGGGCTCGGTGCGCCACCGCCGTTTTGCACCGCGGGCTCACGCCTTCTCCTACAGCCTTTTTATGCTGGGACTGGATCTCGACGAGCTGCCGCAGCTCGATCAGGGGCGCTGGTTCGGGGTGGAGCGCTCGGGGCTGCTTTCGTTTCACCGCCATGACTATCTCAAGGGGAGTGAGGGGAGCCTCAAGCAGGCGGTGTGGCAGAAGGTGAGCGAGCTGGGTGGCGATGCCGAGCCCGAGGGGCGGGTACTGCTGCTCGGCAATGTGCGCTGTCTCGGGTTCTACTTCAGCCCGGTCAACTTCTACTTCTGCTACCGGCAGGGCGAGGCGCGCTATCTGCTGGCAGAGGTCTCCAACACCCCCTGGAACGAGCGTCACTACTACCTGCTGGATTTGGCGGCGCTGGCACCCCATGACAAGGATTTTCACGTCTCCCCCTTTATGGGGCTGGCGATGCGTTATCACTGGCGCATCAGACCGCCCGCGCAGGAGACTCTGATCCATATCGAGAGTCATCCCGTATCCGGTGAAGCCAAGCTGTTTGACGCCACCCTGGCGCTCACTCGTGAACCCTTGTCGCGCAAGGGGCTGGTGGCCCTGCTGGCCCGCTGGCCATGGATGACCATGAAGGTGCTGCTCGGGATCTACTGGCAGGCCCTGCGTCTATTTATCAAACGAACCCCGATTTTTACCCATCCGGAGAGCCGCTAATGGAACTTGCTCAATCAACCCTCTCTGCCTCTTTCATCGACAAGGGGGCAAGACAACTGCTGCTCAATCTGCTGGGTCGCCTCGAACATGGCCAGCTGCTGCTGCGGGATGGCGGTGAGCGCCACAGCTTTGGCGTCGCGGGTACCGATCTGCATGCCGAACTGGTGGTGCAGGATCCTGCCTTCTATCGTCGCCTGTTGCTGGGGGGCAGTATTGCCGCCGGAGAAACCTGGGTGGAGGGGCTCTGGACCAGCCCGGATCCGGTGGCGCTGGTGCGGCTGCTGGCCCGCAATCTGACCCTGCTCGACTCCCTCGAACGGCGCCTCGGCTGGCTCAGTTTCCCCTTCAACAAGGTGCGCCACTGGCTCAATCGCAATACTCTGACCGGTTCGCGCTCCAACATCGCCGCCCACTACGATCTCGGCAATACCCTCTATCAGGGGTTTCTCGACAGCCATATGCAGTACTCGAGCGCCATCTATCCGAGCGCCGAGGCCACTTTGGAAGAGGGGCAGCAGGCCAAGTTGCGCACCATCTGCGAGCGGCTCGAGTTAGGGCCTGACGATCATCTGCTGGAGATCGGTACCGGTTGGGGTGGCCTCGCTGTCTATGCCGCCCGCCACTATGGCTGCCGGGTGACCACCACCACCATCTCCCGGGCTCAGCACGACTATGCCAAGGAGTGGATTGCGCGGGAGGGGCTGGGGGATCGCATCACCTTGCTGCTGGAGGATTACCGCAAGCTGGAGGGCACCTATGACAAGCTGGTCTCCATCGAGATGATCGAGGCGGTAGGCCACGCCTTTCTGCCCGATTACTTCTGCCAGTTGTCACGGCTGCTCAAGCCCGGTGGCCGTCTGCTCATCCAGGCCATCACTATCGCCGATCAGCGCCACGCCCAGTATCTGCGTGGGGTTGATTTCATCCAGCGCTACATCTTCCCCGGTGGTTGCCTGCCGAGCGTCTCCCAGATGGCGGGGCTGTTGGCGCGGGAGACCGACATGCAGCTGGTGCGGCTGCATGATCACGGCCATCACTATGCCCGCACGTTGGCTCACTGGTGCGAGCGGTTTCTGGCGCTGGCGCCCGAGCTGCCCAAGCTCGGTTACAGCCAGGATTTCATCCGGCTGTGGCACTTCTACTTCGCCTATTGCGAGGGGGGATTCTGGGAGCGCACCATCAGTCTGGTACAGCTGGAGGCCGCCAAGCCGGGGCCTGCTGGCTGGTCGGGTGATGTGCCAGTAAGCGGTCACTGACCATGTGGCAGTTGGCTCACCTGCTGGGGTTCAACCTCTACTGGTTGCTGGCGGTGAAGTGGCAGCAGCCGGGCCCGCTGCTGGCAATGTTGCTGCTGCACTTTCTCTTCTCACCCAGCCGCCTGCGTGACTGGCGGCTGCTCCCTATCGCGGTGGCCGGCTGTCTGCTGGATGTCCTGCTCTGGCAGCTCGGCCTGTTCCGGTTTCCTTCCGGTTTTCCCCTCTGGCTGGTGCTGCTCTGGCTTGGTTTTGCTCTCACCCTCTCCCATGGATTGCGCTGGCTGTTGCGCTTGCCTTGCTGGCAGCAGGCGCTGTTTGGCGTATTTGGCGGTGCTTCCTCCTATGTGGCGGGGGCCGCCATGGGGGCAGTAAACTTACCCTGGGGCATCTGGATCAGTACGGCGCTGCTGGCAGTGATCTGGATGTGGTGGTTACCCGTACTCCTGTGGGTAATGGTCAAGCTGGAGGGTGAGTCATGACAAACACCTTTTCGACCGACTCGTTGCTTTTTTCCAAATGGACCAAAGAGAGCCAGCATGAGCTGACTGATCGCTTCTATCTGGTGGTTGCCTGCCAGCGGGATGCGCAGGGGCGGCTGGTGCAGGTGGTGATGCAGGATATCAACACCCTGCAAGAACAGGAGATGGACTGGCATGAACTGGAAGACCCCAACCACTGGCATATGGGGTGGAATTAACTCGCTACTGTTGGCGTTTACGCTCTTGGCTGCAACCGCGGTGCAGGCTTCTTCCGCCCCCTGGCAGCAGCTGCGCCCTGTCGGGCAGGGGGAGATGAACTGGCTCTGGTTCAAGCTCTACGATGCCACCCTCTACAGTGAAAGCGGGCACTATCAGCCCGGTCACTATCCGCAGGCCCTGACCCTCACCTATGCCAGATCCATTGAGCGGGAAGATCTGCTGAGCGCCAC
>NZ_JBFODV010000184.1:0-2570 GCF_040908495.1 Aeromonas sp. R1-1
GCCAGATTGCGATCCTTGGCAGCCAGCACCTCGGCAATCCACTCCACCGGTTTGAGCCCCTGCCCCACCAGCAGCAGGGAGCCGGTGATGTTGCGCACCATATGGTGCAGGAAGGCGTTGGCCTTGATGTCGAGCACGATGTAGGGGCCGGAGCGGCTGACACACAGATGGGTCACATTGCGCCACGGGGTGTTGGATTGGCAGGCGACGGCACGGAAGGTGCTGAAGTCGTGCTCCCCAAGCAGGCTCTGGCCCGCCTGGTGCATCAACTCGGCATCGATGGTCTCGTGGTAGTGGCTGACGCCACTGCCGAGGATCGCCGGACGGTAGTTGTGGTTGTAGATGACATAGCGGTAGCGACGGGCGGTGGCGCTGAAGCGGGCGTGGAAGCTCTCGTCCACCTGCTTGACCCAGCGCACGGCGATATCCGGCGGCAGGTTGGAATTGAGCCCCAGGGTCCAGGCCCCTTCGGCACGGTTCGCCTCGGTATCGAAGTGGATCACCTGACCGGTCGCATGGACACCGGCATCGGTGCGCCCGGCACACTGGATGGAGACAGGGTGGTTGGCAATCCGGCTCAGCGCCGTCTCCAGTTCAGCCTGCACGCTGATCACTTCACGCTGACGCTGCCAGCCGAAATACCGGCTGCCGTCATATTCAATACCTAGGGCAATTCGCATGGATAAACTTGTCTTGTTGTGAAAACGCAGTGAAAGAAACGGGGCGGATTATACGCGCTCAGCCCGAAAAGTCCCACCACGCGCGCAATTGGCCTGGATTGCGAACCTGCGCGGCCATGCTCACCCCATAACAAATCGCCAAAATATGAGGGGCAGCCTGCTGGCTGCCCCCGTTTTGCTGACCCCGTGATGGGAAATGCTTTAGCTCAACCGCTTGAGCAACTTCTCGGCTTCGGCACGCTGGTGATCGCTGCCCTGCTCCGCCGCCTCTTGCAGCAGCTCGCGGGCGCTATCCTTGTCGTCAATCTCGAGGTAGGCACGGGCCAGATCCAGCTTGGCACCCACACCGCCGTCGTCGGCATCCACATCAAACCCGGTGGATTCCGGCAGCACCTCGGGGAAGCCATCGAGCCCCACATCCAGCGAGAAGCCTTGATACGGCTCCTGCTCCGGCGCGGTGGCATCCGCTTCGGCCAGCAGCTTGTCGATCTCGACGTAGCCGCTCTCCTGTGCCTGCTCACGGGGCTGGAGATCTGCCGGATGAGATTCCACCTCGGCGAACGCATCTTCAAAATCGGAGAGCGCCAGCTCGTTGGGATCCCACTCCAGATCCAGCTCCGCTTCTTTCGCCTTGACAGGCTCCAGACCCAGCTCGGCCAGCATGGCATCCGCACTCTCGTCAGCGTCCTCTGCGGCACTGAGATCAATGGCGTTATCATCTTTGCCAGCAGCAGGCTCGTCGCGGGCACTGTCGAAATCGCCGAGATCGAAGCTCGCCAGATCGTCGTCAGCGGCGCCGACTTCGTCGATGGAGCTCAAATCGGGCTCGAGGTCGGCGGAGAGATCCGCATCCAGCTCGGCAAACAGGGCTGCCTGCAGCTCCTCTTCGCTCATGATTTCGTCAGCGGCCTTGGGCTTTGGGTTGAACTCGCTGGCCAGATCCATGGCGGGCTCGTTGGCCAGCGCAATGGGCTCATCCAGCGAGAGATCGAGGTCCGGCACAAGATCCGGGTCACGACTGGCTGGCTGGGCCGCCATCCGCTCGGGCTCAAAGCCCTGCAGCTCCATCTCGCCCTCGTCGCTGAACACCAGATCGACATCCGGCTTGGCGGCCGGCTCGTCAGACTCCATCGGCATAAAGCCATCGGGGGTGTTGAGATCCGGCACCGGGCGCACCGGCTCGTTGTCGGTCACATCGACGCTCAGCAGATCATCAAACTCGCTCTGCTCCTGATCCATCATCATGGCGGTGGATTCGGAGAGGCTCTTCTCCTGCTCTTCCAGTTCGCGGCGGGCACGGGCACGCAGCCACAGGGTCACCAGTGCCAATACCAGCAGCACCGGCAGCAGGATGATCATGGCGAGGTTGAGCGGTGAGGAGAGCAGATCCATCAACCAGTTTTTCTCAGGCTCAGGCTCGGCTGCCACTGGCGGGACCGGTTGGGCCTTGAGCTCGGCAATCTCTTTTTGCAGCGCCGTCTGATCCTGCAGCTGGGCCTTGAGGGTCTCCACCTCTTCGGTCAGGGATTGCAGACGCAGCTTGAGCCTGTGGTTCATCTCGGTCACCTGGCCGAGCTGGGCATTGGCATCTTCCAGTGCCAGCGCCATCTCGGTAGCCGGTTTGCCCACCGGTTTATCCAGATCGGAAGGCAGAGGCGCCGGGGTGGTGCCTTCTGCAGCGCTCGGAGCAGGTGCTACCGCCTCTTTCGGCGAAGGCTCGCTCACCTTGGCCACTTCTTTGGTTTCAGCCGCCGGTTGCGGTGCCACCACCGGGGCGGGAATGGGGGCGGCTTTCGCCACTGGCAGCGGCGCAGGCGCAGCCTTCACCGGCTCGGTCTTGGCGGCTTCAACCTTCGCGGGTTTGGCGGCAGCCGGCTTGGCGGTATGGGC
>NZ_JBFODV010000185.1:0-1379 GCF_040908495.1 Aeromonas sp. R1-1
TCTGATCATCAGTCCAGTGCAGGGCCACTTCACCCGGACGGACGAAGCAGCACATGTTGTCGATGTGGCCGTCGGTTTCATCCATGTAGACGCCTGTTACACGCCTGCTTTGCCGGTCACGGCACGCTTGAGCCAGTAGTCGAGGCTGACGTAACGGCCCCCGCCGTAAACCAGCAGCACCAGCAGCATCACAAAGTAGGTGGCGGCAAACTCCATCCCGTTGTTGAGCATCACGGGATCACCCAGCTCAGTGATGTAGTTGTAGCGACCGGGGAAGTTGGCGGCCAGCCACTCGATAAAGCCGTTGAGGCGCAAGGTAGCCTCCATACTGCCGGTAGCGATGGCGTCCCAGCCGTGCTTCCAGTGCACCATGGCACTCGCCACGCTCATCAGGAAGATGGTGGGAATGGCCATGATGCGGGTAAAAAGGCCAAGGGCAATGCAGATGCAGCCCAGCACCTCGGTGCCCGCCGCCAGAAAGGCGAGCAGGGTCGGGAACGGCAGGTTGAGCCCCCCTTCCGAGACCGGGGCACCAAACCAGGCGACGGTGCCGGCAAAGCCCATCACCTTGGAGTGGGCCCCCACATAGATGACCGGAATGAGATAGAGGCGAATGGCCAGCAGGGCCAGAAAATCGAGCCGCTTGCACTGGGCCACCGCCCGCTCGTACCACTGGATCAGGGTGTTGTTCATGGGAATTCTCCTTGGTGTTTGCTAAATGGATGCAAGGGGGCGCCGGGCTGGCGCTCGCCAACGGGCAGGGTCAGCAGACCCAGCCGGTAAAAATGGCGTGCCCACTCGATCAGATCAAAGTCGCGGCGAACCTGTTGCACCTGTTGCAGGAACGCGGCTTGGGTGATCCCCGGCTGCTGTTGCAGCAGCTGGATCAGCGCCACGTCCCATTCGCGCAACCGCTGGGTCACTACCTGATGATCCGGACTGCGAAACAGGCCATAAAAGTGGTTGCCCTGCCGGGTCGGCACCACGCCGCTGCGACGAATGGCAAAGGGGAGTTCAAGCAGTTGCAGGGTAGGATTGAGCACAAACGAACTCTCCGCCGTCACCTCCTCCACCTGTAGCACTTGCGGTACCACCCCTTCATCAATCTCGACACAGAGGTAGGCCCACTCGTACTCCAGCAGCGCCAGCCGCTGCCTGGGCCAGTTGAGAGAGCCCTCGCCGTGGCGATGCTGCACATAGCGGACAAACTCGGTGGCGATATGGTGAAACTCGGGGGCCTCGGCGCCGTGCGCGATGACAAAGCCCTCCACCAGTTGCCACCTGTCCACCGGCGCCCAGTGAGCGTGGGTGAGCGGAAAGGCGCTCTCCAGCACCGACTCCACATTGGCGCGCACGCTGCGGGCATAGTGGCTGGCGAT
>NZ_JBFODV010000186.1:0-32093 GCF_040908495.1 Aeromonas sp. R1-1
GTCGACACCTGCAAGAACAGCAAGCGGGCCGCTCTACCGGAGAATGTTGTACCGGTGACTGGCGAGGTGTTGCGGGTACTGGCTCTGCTGCTACGACAAGTCCCTGAATACCCACTTGAGCCTTTATTCAAGCCCGAGCGTCTTGATGAAGTTAAAAGTCGTCTGAATTCTATGGAGATATCACATGCCTGAACAACAATATGGCCGTCAAATTCTTGCGGAGGCCCATTATCTTAGCTCCGCCATGAAGGCTCGTAAACCCAAGTACGGGAGTCGCGAGCTCCCCTACTTGATAAAACAGTATATGCCTAGCTTGGCCCAAACGCCCCAGTTCGAGCGTCAACTATTCTCCCTGATTGCGCAGACTCCTGACTGGGGGCGTAATCAGTTTCTCGACAGGGTTTTTGAGTTGATTGGGAAGCATTTTGGGGTTGCTGTGCCAGATAGGCTAAGAGTTGCGCCGAGGGTGTCCCGACTGGATGCACTTGCCGATGCAGTTGAAGATCGAAAGCAGCAGATAGAGGCTGATAACGAGGATTTTCGGTTGGAGATGATGGCTGATGAGCAACGGCCATGAGATGATTAATTAATCGGTATCATATGACAACGCCGTAGCCCATAGCTGCGGCGTTTTTTTTTCTAGCGATTCAGTTTGCAAGCTACCTGATTCTGCATGTCTTTCTGATTGACTTTTATTAGATAGATTACTATTATCCGCCCCGTCTTAACGAGACAGGCAATTCCTCCTTAGTTTAGTCGGTAGAACGGCGAACATCCAATCCGTAGATAACGGGTTAAAGTCCTTGGGAGGAGCCAATTCCCTCGTAGTTCAGTCGGTAGAACGGCGGACTGTTAATCCGTATGTCACAGGTTCAAATCCTGTCGAGGGAGCCAAATTCTAAAGCCCAGCCTTTTGGCTGGGCTTTTTCGTATCTGCCTCAGAAGAGTCTAGAGAAGCCTAGATTACTCATCCCCACACTGGGGGCTGTCACGTCCACAAACAGGTCAATACCACGCCACAACCGAGCATGCTCACGGAGTGCTTGCTGATAGGCCCAAGTGGCGATTGCGGTAGAACGCTCGGCGTCGATGCTCACCAGAGGGGACAGCTCGTCAGTGAGGTACGCCCCATGGGTCAGGATATTCTGCTCGTACCAGGCATCCCTGTGCTCGGGAGCGGCAAGAAAATCCCGTTTGCTCCGGTTACAGTTGGCGTGTGCCAGTACGAAGTTGTGGCCCAAATCGATTGGATAACGACGCCAGGGGATGAAATGGTCTACCTCACCACTCCCGTGTATCGCCTTGTTACAGTAAAAACAGGTTCCCCCCTGCAAGTCCCTCAAAACCTCCCCCACCCGTCCCAGCGCCTGACGGCTTGAACCAAATAGAAAATTCTCCAGCCCTACACTTGGGCCAATCAGTGGCTGATTCCCCTTGATGTCGCAGATAAGCTGCAACCAATGCTGTCGGGAGAGGGAGACCACCAGATCGTAAAAGCGGTGGAGACAGTAGAGAATTCCGGGGTTCAGGCAGATATGATCCGCGCCCCTTTGATGAGGATAGAGGTGGTACTCCTCTCGCCCACCCAGGATCTGCAGACGCCACAAGGGCCCCTCAACAAGGATGCGCCGAACTCGGGCAAGAAGAGGCCGCCAGGCGTCGTGCCGACGCAGTGCAGTTACCGAGCGGACCCCCTCTGCACGCAGCCGGGACAACTCCGTCAGCATGATGGCCTGACGACCGCTGCTCTGTTTGAGCAAGGTAGCCGTTTCTCCCGTCGCCGAGTAGGGCAGACTGTGCTGCCAATAAAGCTCCACAAACTTGGTGGCCAGTTCGTCCAGCGTAATAGTGCGCGCCGCGGTCAGATCATGGGTCTCGGTACTGCGCTCAATCGCGATATCTGCAATCCCGTGGAGCAAGGCGCACTTGTAAGTGGCCACAAAATCGCCTTCGGTAAAGATGCGTTGCAGATAGGCAATAAAAGCGAGTTGTTGCTCAGGGGAAGCGTGCATGTTCACCCCCAAGGATCAGACTCTGCCAACTCAAGCCGCTACGCGCCAAGGCATCCTCCTGTGGTTCTGACACATGGAGCAGTGTCATCCCCTCCTCCAATGCAAGCCGCTCCACCTCATCGACAGCTACCGGATACATGGCTCGCTCCCGCATCTCCTGCTCCGAGATAACCAGACGAAGACTCAGTACCAGATAACCATCTGGTGAGAGCAGCTCATGAAGACGTGCCAGCGCCAAGGGACGAGACTCCGGGGGTAGATGCATCCAGACAGCACTGAGCAAAATCAGATCAAAAGTACCGGTCACGCGAGAGAGAGCCGGCATAGCGTCATTGACCCAATCCACTGCAACATCCCGGGTACGGCACTGTCCCAGCGAAGCGAGTGCCTGACAGGGCTCGGCAGCGACCACAGTGTTGCCCTGATGGAGCCCGGCCAAAAACGCGGCATCCCGACCACTGCCAGCCCCTACATCGAGCAACCGGCGCGGCGCCGCCACGAGCCAAGGCTCCAGCAGAGTGAGCCAGTCGCAATGAACAGTGCGCGAAGATACCTGTTGGTAACGGGCCGCCAATTCGGTGGCGTGGCGCTGGTAGTAGTCGAGGGACACAATGCGTTCCAATCGGAAAATAAAGGGAAATAGTCTCACAAGATCAGTGGGTTGACTATGACAAGGACGACACTTTACAGACATGAACGATTAAGGGGGCAGAGGCATTTACAAAAACGGGATGCCAGCCAAAAGAAGCGCGGCCAGAGGGCTCTGAATGATGCCACCGCTCAACATTTCGGGTAATATTCGTCCAACTCACTGATCTGTTGGCACTTATTATCGCCATGATAGGTCAACGCCAGATGGAGATGGCTATTGATGAACCCAGCTGATGTCGTGGCCCTGTTTGGGGATGACAAGATTCTTTCTTTTGACCTTGAGCTGACCAGGGATGAAAAGCTGCGCCATCTGGGTGCACTCCTGGCTGATCGTGAGCTCAATCTCAAAGGCCCGCAGGATCTTTCCATCAAGGCGTTAAATGCTCTGGCACAGGGGGCTGAGGTAATCCTTGGCCATAATATTCTCGATTTTGATCTCCCCTGGTTGGCCAAACAGGCTGTACGTCCCCAGTTGCTTCTCGAAAAGCCGGTAATAGATACCCTCTATCTATCTCCCCTTGCCTTTCCCAAAAACCCCTATCACCGCTTGGTCAAGGATTACAAACTGGTTCGGGATACCCTCAATGATCCGGTCGCGGATGCAAGGCTCGCATTGCAGATCTTCTCGGAACAGTTGATAGCCCTGCAAGCCTTACCCCTGTCCCAATTGCAGCTTTATCAATATCTGTTCGACCAGGGAGTCATGGCGCAATTTAACACTCAGGGTCTGTCACTGGTGTTTGCCAGACTGACAGGCCGCCCGCCAGTGCGGGTCTCGGAGCTACCCACTCTCATCAAGAGCATTGCCCATGAGAAAGCGTGCCCCAATCAGCTCAACCGGGTGATTGGTGATGCCCTGCGTCAACCCATGCTGTTGTTACCATTGGCTTATGCCTGCGCCTGGTTGCCCGTGTCCGGCGGGAACTCCGTGTTGCCCCCCTGGATTTGGCGCCGCTTCCCCCAGACCGCAGAAATCATTCACACAATTCGTGAACGTCACTGCGGTCATGCTGACTGCAGCTATTGTCAGGAGAACCACGATGCACGCCGCCATCTGCAGCGAATCTTCGAGCTCGACAACTTTCGCAACCTGCCTGATGGGACACCATTGCAGAAGACCTTGATCGAGGAAGCCATGGCTGGCGTCGCATTGCTCGGCATACTCCCAACCAGCGGCGGTAAGTCGCTCTGCTACCAGCTCCCGGCACTGGTGCGTAACCAGCGAAGCGGTGCTCTCACGGTCGTGATATCCCCCCTGCAGGCACTGATGAAGGATCAGGTGGACAACCTTAAGCACAAGGCCGGTATTGAAGGGGTTGCCGCTATCTCGGGGCTGCTGACGCTACCAGAGCGAGGCGCGATTCTTGAACAGATCCGTATGGGGGATATCGCCTTGCTCTATATCTCCCCCGAGCAGTTGCGCAACCGCACAGTCAAACAAGCAATACGACAACGTCAGATCGGTGGCTGGGTATTTGACGAAGCGCACTGCCTGTCGAAATGGGGGCATGATTTTCGCCCTGACTATCTCTACTGTGCCAAGGCCATCGCCACCATTGCCAAGGAACAGCAGGTCCCCATGCCTCCTGTCTTCTGCTATACCGCGACCGCCAAACCGGATGTGATTGAGGATATTTGCGCCCAGTTTCTCGACAAACAGCCCAGACCTCTTCTCAGACTGGAAGGCGGGGTTGAACGTACCAACCTCGAATATGCCGTCGTTGAGTGTCCCGGTCTCAATAAACAGGGCCATATCCTTAACCTGCTCGAGCAGTTCTTCGGTGAGGAAAAGCCCGGTTCCTGCGTTATCTACTGCGCAACCAAGCGCAGCGTGGACGAGCTGGCCGATTTCCTCGGTCAGCAACAATCCCTCCCGATCTCGCGCTTTTACGCCCGAATGGACAGTGCCCAGAAAAAAGCGACTCTCGAACAATTTATCAATGGCGAGATCCGGGTCATCTGCGCGACCAACGCCTTCGGGATGGGGATCGACAAGGATGATGTGCGTTTGGTGATCCATGCCGATATCCCCGGCTCCCTCGAAAACTATCTACAGGAAGCGGGACGAGCGGGACGCGATACAGCACAAGCCCACTGCGTACTGCTGTTTGATGAACAGGATATCGAGAAACAGTTCCAGCTCGAGGCAATGAGTGAAGTCAGCCTGCGCGATATCAAGCAGATTCTGCGCGGAATACGGCTCAGGGCCAGCAAAGGCGGCAAGCAGGAGAACAACCCGCCACTGGTCGCAACCAGTGCAGAGCTCATCAACCTGCCTGAGGTGGAAACCAGCTTTGCTGCCGATGACACCAATGCGGATACCAAGGTCAAGACAGCGATCGCCTGGCTCGAGCGCGCTGGCTATCTGGAGCGCAGCGACAACATCACTCAGGTTTTTCAGGGACGCCCTCTGTTTGCTTCCACAGAAGAGGCAATGAAAAGGGTAGACAGTCTGAAACTGGCTCCCAAGGCCAAAGCCATATGGCAAGCGGTTATCCAGGCGCTGATGAGTGCTGCCGATGATGATGGTCTCAGTGCCGATGCCATTGCCGAAGAGGCAGGCCAATACATGGCCGATCACGGAAGTGGAGTTCAGGCCAGTGAAGTGATGCGGGTACTCACCCAGATGGCGGATGTCGGTCTGCTCTCTCAGGGGATGTTACTGACTACCTGGCTTCGCCCCAAAGGAAGAGACAATGCCCGGGTGCTCTGCGGGCAAGTACACAGCATTGAAAAGGCGATGCTGGACATCTTGCGTGAAAAAGAACCCGAACCTGATACAGGGCAAGGGCTGATCTTTAACATTCGACTGGTCAATCAGGCCATCAAAGATCTGGGGCATGAGCGGTGTAACCCTGGCTTGCTGCGCAATTTGCTGACCAGCTGGGCCCAGGATGGTCGCTCGGGGGGCGAGAAAGGCTCCATTGATGTCAAATATCTCTCTCGGGATCTTTACCAACTCACCTTCAACCGAACCTGGTCCCAGATTGAGCAGACAATTGATCAACGCCATCGCGTCACAGGCGCCACCCTCGATTTTCTTTACACCCTGTTGGCAAGCAGCGAAGAGAGTGTCCAGCGCCAGGTAATGCTGTCATTTGCCCTGGAACAACTGGTCAAATACCTGCGAGAAGACATGGATGTGGCTCAGCTCATGAACAAGCGGGAGGCAAGCAGCCACCAGGAGTGGTTGCTCAAAGGCGCAGAGCGGGCACTGCTCTACCTGCATGAGCAACACGCCATCGTGCTGCAAAATGGTCTTGCCGTGTTCCGAAGCGCTATGACCCTCACGCTGACCGCTGAGCGGCAGCAACAATACAACAAGGCAGACTATCAGCCGCTTGAGCATCACTATCGCCAGAAGGTGATTCAGATCCATGTGATGAATGAATACGCCCGCATCAGCCTGGAGCACTTCAAGAAAGCCAAAAAGCTGGTGACAGACTACTTTTCCATGGAAGCTGACAAGTTCCTCGGTCACTACTTCAAAGGGCGCAACAAAATCCTGGAGCTGGCGACCAGCGAACACTCCTGGAAGCGCATTGTCGAAGATCTTCACAACCGAGCCCAGGAGCAGATCGTTCAGGCACCGCCCGAGCAAAACTTGCTGGTACTGGCAGGCCCGGGGTCAGGCAAGAGCAAGGTGATTATCCACCGCTGCGCCTACCTGATGCGGGTCAAGCAAATCTCCCCATCGCGGATCATGTTGCTCTGTTACAACCATAATGCGGCGATGTCCCTGCGCCGACGCCTGACCGAGTTGCTGGGGCGTGACGGAGCACGGGTCTCGGTATTCACCTTTCACGGTCTCGCAATGAGTCTGACAGGCAATGCGGTGCAAAACCGGACATCCGACGATATCGACTTTACCACCATCATTGATGACGCAATCAAGCTGCTCCGGGGGGAGCAGAACCAGCTCGGTCTCGAATTGGAAGAGCAGCGTGAAAAGCTGCTCGGTGGATTGCAATTTCTGCTCGTCGACGAGTATCAGGACATTGATGAACAACAGTACCAGCTTATCGCGGCACTGGTGGGCAAAAGCGAAGAGGATGAGGAGGCCCGACTGCATCTGATGGCTGTGGGTGATGATGACCAATCGATCTACGCCTTTCGCGACGCGAACGTCAGCTTTATTCGCCGCTTTGAGCACGACTACAATGCCCAGACTCACTTCCTGACCTGGAACTATCGTTCCACCACCCACATCATCGAGACCTCCAACCGCGTGATTGAGCACAATCAGGATCGCATGAAGCGTACACATCCCATCAAGATCGACGACAGGCGCAAGATGGAAGTGGCCGGGGGGCACTGGGAGGGACTGGAGGCAGCACAGGGCCGTGTCATCATCCAGCAGTGCCAGGATGTGGCGCAACAGGCAGCCGAGGTTGTGAGACATATCGCGCTTATCCGTGAGAAGACTCCCACTTGCCCGCTGGAATCTATCGCCGTGCTGGCCCGTAATGGGCTGGAGAAGGAGGAACTGGCCTGGGTTCGCTCGGCGCTGGCAGATGCCGATATTCCCTGTCGTTTTACTCTGGATAAAGAGAACGGTTTTCCTGTGCATCGCTGCCGTGAAATCTTGCGCTACCAGAATTGGCTACAACAGCAAGGTCATGCCCTGCTGACAGCGGAGCAACTTGCAGCCCCTCTCCCTCCACTCTCACTGGCCAACCGTTGGGAGGAGCTACTGCACAATCTGATTGCTCAATGGCAAGCCAGCCAGGGAGAGCACGCTCTTTCTGCCCACCACTTCCTGATGTTCCTCTACGAGTATTTGAGCGAGCAAAAGCGCCAGATCCGCTTCGGTAAAGGGGTATTGTTAAGTACGGTACATGGGGTTAAGGGGGAGGAGTATCGCCATGTGATACTTCTCGACGGCGGCTGGCAACGCGCGGCGGAGCTATCGACCAGTAACCTGGAAGAAGAGCGGCGCCTCTTCTATGTGGGGATGACACGTGCTATCGAAAGGCTGGTTCTCATGGCTCGCCACGATCAACGTAATCCCCATATTCCACTGATCGCCTCCCACTGCTACGTGCAGAGACCTTACGCAACCCGACCGGACAGACAACGTCGTTTTGCCATGATGGGTATGTCGCAACTGGTGTTGGGCTATGCCGGACGCAGTAGCGAGACTCATCGTATCCACCGCCTGCTCAGTCAGATAAAGGTTGGCGATGCCGTGCGTATCGCTCCCGATAAAAACAACAAGCTTCATGTGTATCACCAGAATCACGAAATAGCTCGCCTCTCCCTGCTCGGCGAAGAGACCTGGAAATTCGACATGAATAGCATCCGTGAAGCCCGAGTGATTGCTCTGGTGGAACGACGTAAAGAACAGGAGAAAGAAGAGTATCAACCCAAGATGCGCAGCGAACGTTGGGAGATCCCCATAATCGAGCTGGAGTTATGAACCAAACTGGTAGCCCCCCATGCTACCGGGATAGACCTTCACGACTTGCAGCACCAGCTGTGCCGGTACTGCAATAGGTGATAGTGAAAGCTTGGTGACTTGACGACACGTCGCTGCCAATAGCCTCAATTCAGGTCATAATGTAGTGGTCAACTAAATCCGGACACTTGGTTAGGCCGTTCTTCGGCTTTTGCTGGCGGTATCCCGTCATTGTGGCAATGTGGACGCCGCCAGTTGTAGTAAGTAATCCATCAGGTAATAACTGATATCTCGTTTCGCTTCTCGCAAGCTCATATATCCCATAGCCGGGAGCCACTCTGACTTCAGGCTCCTGAACAGTCGCTCCATCGGGGCGTTATCCCAGCAGTTACCACGCCGACTCATGCTCTGGGTCATGCGATAGCGCCACACTCGTTGCCGAAATGCCCGGCTGCCATATTGGCTGCCCTGGTCAGAGTGAAATAGCACACCGGATGGGCAACCCCGCTGCTGATAGGCCATCTCCAGTGCTTTGATGGCTAGCTCTGCATCTGGTTTATCTGACATCGCCCAGCCCACGACCCGCCGGGTGTGCAGGTCAAGCACCGCTGCCAGGTAATGCCAACGACCACCTGCCCAGACGTAGGTGATATCGCCACACCACACCTGATTGGGTTGCTGGACATCAAATTCACGGGCCAGCAGATTGGGGATATCCGGTCGTTCAGACTGTGCCACCTTATAGCGGTGTGCGCCCGGCTGTTTGGATACCAGCCCGGCTTCCTTCATCAGGTTACGTACTTTGAATCGGCCAATCTGATACCCCAACTCTCGCATCATCGACATCAAGGCGCGGCTGCCCGCTGAGTTCCGGCTTTCTTTGAACAACCTGCGCAACTCAGAGCGCTGCTGCATACGCTCACGGTTAATCGTCCGCCTGCGAGTCAGATAGTCGTAAAAGCAGGAGGTGGGAACATCGAAAGCGCGGCAGACCAGAGTGATGGGGCTTCCAGCTCCTGGATTTTCTGCAGCTCCGGAGTCAGCGCTTTGCTGATTGGGGTAGTGCCAATTCGTTAGGATTGAAGCTGCTGAACCCAACGACGCAGTACGGTTTCACCGACATCCAGTGAACAGCTGGCTTCAGGGACAGAATATCCCTGGTCGAGCACCAGGGATGCGGCTTCGAGTTTGAATTCGGCAGTAAATGAGCGACGTAATCTTGTCATTGAACACCTCAGGTCATGGTGGCGACTGTACCACCTAAAATGGTGTCCGGGATGATTAGACCACTACATTGCTTATTGGCGGGTGACCCGGATCTGCAGGGTCTGGCGCTCGCTCTGGCTGCCTCGTCCGCCCTGTAGCTGGGTGCCGAGCCTGCTCCCCTGATCTGCCGAGCTGGTTGAGAGCTCCCCCACTGTCAGCCACTGGCCCGGGGCTCCACTGACCTCGGTGGCACTCTGCCCGCGATTGATGGTGCCCTGATCCAGCCTCGCCTGTTCGCTGCTCAGCGCAATCTGCACCCGATCGCCAATCAAGGTGGCCGTGGCATAGAGGCCGTTCACCAACGGCATCATCCCCACCACGGCCCCCCCGTTCCACTGATAGAAGGTGACCGGCTGATAGGAGCCCATCTGCAGCAGCACGGGACGGCCCGACAGCCCGCGCACCTGCCAGCTGTCGTTCTGGCTGCGCTGGTACTGCCGGGCGTTGCCATCGAGCAGCCACTGCCGCTTGGCCTCGTCGCGACTGATTGAGCCCCCCAGTTGCTGACCGCTGGCGGCACCATCGACCCGCCACTCGATAAGCAGACTTTGCGGCGGCTGGTTGATCTGCGCCAGCGTGGCTTCGGCCTCCTGCAGCTGGGCTGGCGTCCCGCTCAGCACCAGCTGATTACCCATGGCACTCACCCCAAGCTGGGGATAGATCTCCTTGAGGGTCTGCACCGCCGCCTGCGCCTCGAAGACCGGGATCACCTTCACCTCGGCCCACAGCGACGGGCTCCAGAGTCCCATCATGCAGCCAAGCCACAGCAGCGCCCTGCGGTCAACCTTGCCCATCCGAACCATTACGCTCTCCTCGTTCTCTGTGCTCTTCTCGCTCTCTGTTCTCTCTCTGCTCAGGCGTAGACCTGCGCCCGCAGCCAACAGCTCAGCCCTATTCCGCTCACTCGTCGATGATGAACCCGGCGGTTGCCAAAAAACAATCGGGAATGCAGCAACTCCGTGATTTCCCACGGTATGAGGCTCTCATTCCACGCCCGTTATCGCGTAAGATAGCGCCATCATAGTTGCCCAAGCGGAATCCATCATGTTGAAACAGTTGTTGTTACTCCCCCTCGCCCTGCTGCTGGGGGCCTGCTCCCTGACCCAGTACAACGTCAGCGAGGCCGAAATCAACCAGTACCTCAAAGATCAAGTCTCTTTTGAAAAACAGCTGGGGATCCCCGGCATCATGTCGAGCAAGATCCGTCTGGATGAGATGCAGAGCCGTATCGGCCGCAAACAAGCGGATCGCATCGAGCTGGATGCCGCTGGCGACCTGCAGGTGAGCAGCCCCCTTGGCAGCCAGCAGATGAAGATCCGCTTTGCCCTGAGCGCACGCCCGGACTATGTGGCCGATCAGGGCGCCATCTATCTGCGCGACCTTGAACTGGTCTCGGTCAAGACCGAGCCGGCCGATATCGGGGCCGCCCTCACCCCGCTGCTGCCCACCTTCAATCAGTCGCTCTCCCTGTTCCTGTCGCAGACCCCGGTCTACCGCCTCGACAGCAGCCGCAAGAACGAAGCCAGGATCAAGGATAAGGTCGAAGCCCTCAAGGTAGAGCCGGGCCGTCTGGTCATCCCATTCAAGCTGCTCTGATCGCCGCCGCACTGGCACTTTCAGCGCAATAAACAGATAACCGCCCTCTTCGACAGCGCACGTCTGCTTTAACGTGCAGCCGAATGGGGCGGTTTTTTACTTCTCAAGTCCCCTCCAACACAGCATAATGCAGACCATTCTCATTTAGATTCGTCATGAGAAGCGTCAATAATAAAACCAACCAATGGTGAGAAGGGACATGAGAAAAACCGTACTGGTTCAGGCGATCGCCTGCGCACTGATCAGCGGCGCCGCACACGCTGCCGTCAAAGTCGAAGACAAGACATTCAATACCGCCGCCAACATGCTGGCCTATACCGAATTCGAGCTCTCCGGTGAGCCGCTGGCCGAAGCGCTGGGGCTGGATCTGGATGTGCTGGATGCCAACCGTGCCGATGAGCCGACCCCGTTCGACTTCGCTGCCGGCATCGAATCCTACGAATACTCCGAAGAGGCCATGTACGCCCTCAACTACCAATCCGGCATGGGCCCGCATCTGGTAAACGGGCCGCAAAACCTGGCTCGTGGTGGCACCATGGCCTCTCTGGGACAACGGGTGTTGGCCATGGCCGATGCCGTTGGCTTCCCGGCTGATGAAGTGCCGCAGGGCATGTATCCCCTCTCCCTGCCCTACGCCTCCGCCAATCCGGAGTTTGCCCAGGCCGTCAACGCCACCCCGGTCAATGGCGACCAGATCACCATCAAGACCGCCAAAGGGACCGAGAAAACCGTCAAGACCCAGGTGCCCGCCTACTTCCGCGACTACAGCACCCTGCGCTGGAGCGGCAGCGACAACCTGCTGGTGCCCGCAGCGGTGGGCGGCATCCTGCTCAAAGAGGTGATGTGGTCGCAAGACTTCCTCGGCGGCATGCACGTGGCCGAGACCGATGAAGAGGTAGAAGCCGCCTCCGCCACCATGGATCAGGATGGCAAGCACAAGCTGGGCGTCTCTGCTGCCGATGGTTTCAACGGCATGATGCTGACCGAACAATCCATCGACAAGCTGGCCATAATGCAGAACCAGCTCGGCTTCGATGGCAAGCAACTGGGCGCCAAAATCACCCCGCAGTACGATCCGGCCAAGGGCGTGATTTACTTCCCCCATCAGGTGAAAGTGACCGAAACCAGCAACAACGATGCCGGTGCCATCGGCAAGCTGGAGGTGGTGGATGGCTCCGCCCAGCTGCGCGATGCCTGGATGATGCTGTGGCCGCTCTCCGAGTTCTATGCCTTCAGTGATCAGCGCAGCGCCAACACCAACCAGAACCCGGCCTTCCACGCCGTGTTTGACGGTGCGCCGTTTGCCGCCGCACCGGCTGCCAACAAGACCAATGACCTGGGCAAAGCCGTTGCGGGCAGCGATGCCTTCTCGCTGGCGATCAATCTCTCAAACCTCACCTTCAAGAACCTGGCTGCCCTGCACTTTGATGCCAAGTCTGGCACCCTGGTCGACAGCTGGCAGGCAGGCAAACAGGGCAAGCACGTCACCACCTTTGACGCAGCTTACGCACTGGTCGCCCTGCAGATCTTCCAGCGCGCTCAGGATGCGCTGCCGGTCGGTTACGCCGCCGGTGACAATGGCGAGCTGAACCTCAAGACCAAGCAGGGTCAAGAGGCGCTCGACTTGATCCGCAAACAGGCCGATTTCATCCTTGCCAACCTCAAGGGCAAAAATGGTCTGGTGCATGATGGCATCACCCTGGGTGGCAAGCTCGATGCCAGCTACTCCATCGATGCACAGTTCGCCGCCATCCGTGGTCTGACGGCTGCGTTCCTCGCAACCTCCGATGCCAAGTACCGCACCGCCGCCCGCGAACTGTTCATCGCTGCCGACAAGGCCTACTTCAATGCCAAGGCGGGCACCTGGCTGGCGGGTAAACAGGGTGAATACACCCCCTGGACCCAGGCTGCCATCTCCGGCGCCCTGCGCTCAGCCATGCTGAACCTGCGCAACGAAGGGGTCGAGAAGGCGCCCGAGCTGGAGCTGGCCAAGCTGACCGGTCAGTACGTCAGCTGGTTCCGTGGCACCGTCAACGGTGGCATGCAGATGGCCGAGTGGATCGGTGACTCCGGCGAGAACATCATCGAAGGTGCCGGCAGCGACACCGATGAAGATGGTGTACCGCAAGTGACCGCCGCAGGTGGCAAGCACGGCACCGCCATGGTGATGGCCGCCAAAGCGGTGGTTAGCGAATAATCCTCGCCATTCACCAGCATGAAAAAGGGAGCAAGTTTGGCTCCCTTTGCATTACAGCGTCTGACACAGTTTCAAGGGCCTTCCTCAAACCAGCTTGTCCAGCATCTCCTTGGTCACCAGCACAATTCCCTGCTCGGAGCGGTAGAAGCGGCGGCTATCCTCATCGGCATTCTCGCCCACCACCAGTCCATCGGGCAGCACACACCCTTTATCCACCACCACCCGGCGCAGACGGCAACCGGCGCCAATCTCGACCCCGGGGAAGATGATGGCTTGATCCAGGGTGCAGAAGGAGTGCACCCGCACATTGGTAAAGAGTACCGAATTGAGCACGAACGATCCGCTGACAATGGTACCGCCCGAGAACATGGAGTTGATGGTCATGCCGTGCTGGCCATTGCGATCCTGCACAAACTTGGCCGGTGGCGTCAGGGTCTGGCTGGTCCAGATAGGCCAGTTCTGATCGTAGATATCGAGCTCGGGCAGCACGGAGGCGAGATCCATGTTCGCTTCCCAGAAGGAGTCCAGTGTACCCACGTCACGCCAGTAGGGCTTTTGCCCCTCGCGTGCCCCGACACAGGACATGTTGAAGGGGTGCGCAAAGGCCATCCCCTCCTCCACAATGCGGGGGATCACATCCATTCCGAAGTCGTGTTTGGAGTCCTGATTGTGAATATCCTCCTCCAGCAATTGGTAGAGGTACTCCGCCTCGAAGATATAGATCCCCATGGAGGCGAGGGAGCGGTCATCGCAACCCGGCATGGCAGGCGGATTGGCCGGTTTTTCGACGAAGGCGCGGATCTTGCGCTGCTCGTCGATATCCATGATCCCGAAGGCGGATGCCTCTGCCCGCGGCACTTCGATGCAGGCTACCGTCACCTTGGCACCGAGGCGTACATGGTCGAGCAGCATGGCGGCATAATCCATCTTGTAGATGTGATCCCCAGCCAGCACCACCAGGTATTTGGGGCCGTAGTCACGAATGATATCGACGTTCTGATAGATGGCATCGGCGGTGCCGCGATACCAGTGCACCTCATCCACCCGTTGCTGGGCTGGAAGCAGGTCGATGAACTCGTTCATCTGGTAACGCAGGAAGGACCAGCCCGATTGCAGGTGACGCAGCAGACTGTGAGATTTGTATTGGGTGACTACACCAACGCGGCGGATCCCCGAGTTGATACAGTTGGAGAGCACAAAGTCGATGATCCGGAATTTGCCACCGAAATGGACGGCAGGCTTGGCGCGGTTGTCAGTCAACTGCTTCAGGCGACTGCCACGTCCACCTGCCAGCACCAGTGCCATACTCTGGTTCAACAATTGTCGTGCTTTGGCACTATTTTCTGGCTCTAACAACATGATTTACCTCTGCCTTGTTTGATCTGTTTTCAACTCATCTTCGCCTGTTTCGGTACCTGTGAAAGTGGTTTCACTCACATTTAACCGATTTCAATTGACCCTTTTCACCGAGTTGCGAGGAATAGCATGCTTTGCACCGCAAGCTTGGTTAAAATTCCCTCATAAAGCAGCCACTTCAAGGATAAAAAGATGGTTCACAAGCTTGGACGCCCCCTCTTCATGATCGCCACCATAGTGACCATACCCCTGCTGCTCCTGCAAGCAGTTTGGTTAGCCCTGCAGAGCACACCGCTCACTTTGGCCATTATTCTGGCCACCACACTGCTTGGCATGATCCTGCTGTTGATGCTGGCCATCCGCACCATGGATGGCATGCTCCAGCATCAGGAGCTCACCTGGGTCAAGGCGATCAGGGGGCGGGCCCCCTCACAACTCGATGAGCCCGCCTCCCAGGAGGTACTGCAACAGCTGCTGGAACAGTTCGAAAGCGCCGAGCAGAGCGCCCATCGCCAGCTGACCGAGCTCAGCAACCTGGCCACCACCGACGAGCTGACCCAGCTACTCAACCGTCATGCATTTCGCCGCGACATGACCGAGTTGCTGCAGAGGGATCAGGACCCCCAGACCGCCACCCTGGTGCTGATCCGTGCCACCGAGCTTGGCAAGATCAACGCCCAGCGCGGCTTCCAGTCTGGTGATGCCTACATCAAGGACATGGCGGCCCTGATCAAGCGGGTGGTAAGCCGCTTCCCGGGCAATCAGGTCTATCGCATCTCGGGGGCCGATTTTGCCGTGCTGGTACAACCGGTGGCCAATATTCCCCCCCATCTGCTGGGGCAGGATTTAAAGGTGGCCTTCGATCACTATCAGGATCAGCACGAGCTGGAGAGCACCGGTTACTCGGGGCTGACCAAGCTCAGCAGCGGCCAGAAAATCGAAGCGGTGCTGGCCAGAGCGGATCTGGCGCTGGCTCGCGCCCAGACCGAAACCATCAACGGCTGGGCCATCCAGCAGGATGACAGCGCCTCCGATCTGCAGGGGCAACACCACTGGCGCGACGTGCTGACCGACGTGCTGGCACAGGAGCGGCTCAGCTTTACCTACCAACCGATCCAGCCCCTGCACCGCAGCATGCTGGCTTACAACGAGATCTACACCCGCTTCAGCGGCAATGACGGCACCGCCCTGCCCACCGACACCCTGTTTGCCATGGCCCAGCGGCTGGATATGGTGATGCGGCTGGAGCAGCTGGTCATTACCCACATCATGCGTCAGTACCGGGCCTTTGGTGCCAACCAGAGTCGCTGGGGGATCAACCTCTCCCCCAACTTGCTGCAAAACAGCGCCTTCCTGATCTGGCTTGACCGCCAGCTGCTCAAAGATCCCAATACCAGCGCCAATCTGGTGTTCGAACTGGATGAAGAGCATCTGGAACGCAACCTGACAGGCGCCAAGCGGGTGTTTGAATTGCTGCGCCGCAACGGCAGTCGCTCGGCCATCGCCAATTTCGGCAAGGGGATCGGCTCCTTTACCCTGTTTCGCGAGCTCAAGCCCGACTACATCAAGCTGGACCCTGCCCTGATCACCGGACTGGAGCAGGATCAGACCAACCAGCAGTTCGTGCGGATGATCGTCGATGTATCGCATCGGATGGGGTGTCAGGTGATTGCAGAGGGGGTAGAACAGCTTGGTCAGAAACAGCTGCTGCAGGGGATGTACGTCGATGGCTTGCAGGGCTATCTGATCGCCCGGCCGCAACCGCTGCGACCGGATATCAGCCAACTGGGGCTCTTTACTGAGGATGCTTCAGCTTCAAAAGGGTCAGAATGATGTCATTGAGCTGGCGATAGCGTTCCAGCTCTTTCTGATCGTAACGGGTCGCCAGCGTGGTGGGGTTGTGGCGATTCTTGAGGTAACGGTTGATTTGCAGGCGATTGAACCCCGCCACCTGATAGACCTGGCCAAGCAGGGTATTGAGCTCATCGTGCTCCAGACCGGCTCTGGCCAGATAGTCCCCATCGGCGGGACTCTCGGTCTGGTGGCTCCACTTGCCAATGCGACCACTCTCCTGCAGATAGCTGAGCCACTGTTCGATATAGAGAGGTTTACACCCCGCCAACAGGTTGAAAAAGCCCACCGCATCGCAACGACAACCGCTCAGGAGCACGACCGCCAGCTGATCATCATCGCACTGGAAGGTCACTGGTCCGGCTTGCGCCCAATCCAGCGCCTGCACCCGAATGCTGGCCTTCTCACCCGCAGCTCCCGTTACGTCGAATACAAACATGGCGCTCCTCCCTTGGCAAAAGGTTGATGATGGACCATCCCCCTGACAGGTGCAAAGGCAAATCGGCTTTTAACTCATCAATCGGGCCATTCGACCATAAAAAAGACCGGCACCCTCACGGGTGCCGGTCTTTGTCCCGATGGCCTGTACGTTCAGGCCATCAATGGAGGCGCTTTCAGGCGTCCAGTTCAACCAGAGCCTTGGCCAGCTCGATGGGTTCGAGCTCCTGGCCTTCCAGATCGGCGTTCCAGTTCGGGCCGACCAGTACATCGTCTTCATCCAGATCGTTGATCCAGATATCGAGAAACTCTTCCAGATCGATCACTTCCGGCTCGTAATCGGCCCACTCGTCGACGCAGTGCAGACGGGCGTCCTCTTCGGCAGACCAGAGCGGCATCACGTCGGCATCTTCAAATTCGGCGGAGCGGCAGACGACCCAGTCTTCCCCATAGCGCAGACCCCACACCTGACCCGACTCGCGGACTTGTTCGATAAACAGTTGGAAATTGGCGTCAAGGTTGTCGTTAAGCATGCTCATGGGATTCTCTCTTTCTTTCGGGTGCTGCGGTATTGTCGGGCGACAATACGATGGCCAAATGGTGTCGCAAAAGTGACATGGACTCAAGCATATTGGGGTTATTCTGGGAAAAAAGCCGGGATAACTCATATTTGCCTGCAAAAACGCCTCCCGATGGAGGCGTCTTGCAGATTCAGGAGATCAACGCTCCCAGTAAACCTCTTCTAGGCTGTCCTCTTTCTCCGGCAAACCGCGGGAGAGACGTGGGCTGCTCTGGGCCAACACCTCGTAGCTGACGCGGTTGGCATATTTGCACACCTGGGCCAGTGAGGAGTAAGTCAGGAACTCGGAGATGTGCTTGGCGGAGTTGGGCACATTCATCCGGTGATAAGAGTTGGCCACCATGTCGTGCAGCACGGCGGAAAGGGCGCCATCCCCTGCCCCGTTGGTGTTCTTGATCTTCTCCGGGCCACCCATATACGGGGAGATGTGGGAGTAGATACGGGCCGGTTTGCGGCACTTGGCACGGGCCATCGGGCGGCTGAACTCATACATGTTGAACTCGGGGATAACGCCCGGCAACAGGGTATGAGTGGTCTCGCGCTTGTAGTCCTCGTCGGTGTAGCTCGCCATATAGAGGCCGATGGGGCCAGCAGTACAGAGCACCATGTCGGCCCAGTCGAGCGCCTTGTCGGCCGCACCGAGCGGATCAGCGATACCGGTCAGGGCTTCACCTTCGTCTTCGTTCATCGCCAGCACGGTCACGTTTTCGGCAATGAAGTCGCGCCACCACTGGGGGTTTTCGTCGATGACGAAACGGGTGCCCAGGGTCAGCACCACGGGAATACCGGCCTCGCGGGCATAACGCACAGCAGTCATGGCCGCCTCTTTCATCGGATCACCATCGTCACCACGCACCAGATAGGCGGTGATCACCAGGGCAGACGCCCCTTTGATCACATCCTCCGGAATATGCTGCACATCCAGCTGGTTCATCTTGCCGGCGTTGATGCCGAAGCTGCGCTCGCCGCACTCGGTGATGAAGGTGAAGCAACGGCCGATGGGGCCATCAACCGGCTGCAGATAGTCCAGATTGACGCGGGAAGAGGTGTTGCACAGATAACGGTAGGCGTAGCAGCCGATGCGAATGTCCTGACTCATCACACCCAGCAGGATGGAGTGGGAGTCGGCCAGTACCGAGTAGTTGTGTACCGTGTTGCCGATGGTGCCACCGGCAAACTCGCTCACCACCATGTTGTTGGCCTTGAGCTCGTCATAAATCCGTTCGGCTACATCATCACTGATGACGACGGAGTGCCCCTTGCTCAGACCATAACGGGTCAGAAAGTCTTCATCCACATGGGCTTCGATATCAACCAGGGTCTGATCAATCCCGACGACGTAGGCTTTGCCCAGCTCGGTTAACAGGGGATTTTGCGGAACCAGGGGATCGCGTCTGTCGACAGGGAAGTAGTGTTTGGACTTGCGCTGACCGGGAAATTTCATGGCAATGTTCTGTGCTCTGGGGGAAAGAGGGGCGGGATTTTAACACAATCCGCCGCCCCGAAAAGTCGCCCTGTTTAAATAATGGAGTCAGTATAGACAAGGCTTGCAAGGAAAAACGTTTGCCTTTTCACCATAAAAAAACCACCCCGTCCGAGGTGGTTCCCTAGCATAAAAAAGCGCCTGTTTTCAGGCGGCCGCCATGCCCTGCAAAAGGGCCAGTACCGAAAAGAGGCCGAGGGCGAGCCAGAACAGCAAGGTACCCAGAAAACGGGGCACATTGGGGGCTTTGGGGATCTGGATGCCGATGGCATGCAGGATGCGGCCGACCAGCAGCATGGCGCCACCGGCATGCAGCCAGAGCGCACCGGCACCGGAGAGCTCGCACAGCGCCATCAGCAGCAGGGTCAGCGGCACATACTCGGCAAAATTGCCGTGGGCCCGGATCGCCGCCAGCAGCTCGGGGGCCTCCCCCTGCCCTATCATCACCCCGAACTGGGCGCGGCGTTTGACCACCCAGAAGGAGAGCCCCAGAAACAGCAGCCCCAGCAGGCCTGCGTAGATCAGCGTGATATGTACCATGACTCGACTCCTTGTTTGACTGACTGCCGGTCACTCATGCCAATTCGCGGCAGATGAGCGAGACCATCATCCTGATGTGGGCCTGATCGCTGTTGAGGGCCGGAATATATTCAAACCGCTCGCCACCGGCCTCCATGAAGATCTCCCGGTTCTGTACCTGAATTTCCTCGAGGGTTTCGAGGCAGTCGGCGGCAAAGGCAGGGCAAATCACATCGAGCCGCTTGATGCCCGCTGCAGGCATACCGGCGATGGTCACGTCTGTGTAGGGCTTGAGCCACTCCTCCTTGCCAAAGCGGGACTGGAAACTGGCCGTCCACTGCCCGGCCTCCAGCCCGAGCGCCTCGGCCAGCAGGGTGGCGGTGTGGCGACACTGGTGACCATAGGGGTCCCCTTCGTTCTCGTAGCGCTCGGGAATGCCGTGGAACGACATCAGCAGATGATCACCCTGACCGTGCTGCTCCCAGTGACGGCGTACGCTCATGGCCAGCGCCTGAATGTATTCGGGATGGGCGTGATAATCACGAATGAGCCGTACCACCGGCAGATTGCGCTCTCTCTTCATCGCCTTGCCCCAGGCATCGAAGACCGAGGCGGTGGTACTGACCGAATATTGCGGATAGAGCGGCAACAGGATCACCCGGTTGACCCCTTTGGCCTTGAGCGCCTGCCAGCCATCATTCACTGACGGGGAACCATAGGTCATCGCCAGCTCTACCGGCACCTCAACCCCCTCCCGCTTGAGCTCCTGCTCCAGTGCGGCGCGCTGCTGCTTGCTTATCACCATCAGCGGCGAGCCCTGCTCGGTCCACACCTGCTGATAGAGCTTGGCCACTTTGGGCGAGCGCGTCGGCAAGATGATGAAGTGGAGCAGCGGGCACCAGAGGTAACGGGGCAGGTCCACCACACGGGGATCGTGCAGGAACTGGCTGAGGAACGCTTTGACGGCAGCGGTGGTCGGTGCGGCTGGGGTACCCAGATTGACCAGCAATATTCCGGTTTTCGTGGTCACGTTGGCTTCCTGTCTATCTGTCATTATGCAAAAAGGGCCCGACAGGGCCCTTCTCTTTATTTATCTGATGGCACGGGAAACAGTGCCGACAGCAAAGATCAGCCCAGAATGGTGGCAAGCTGCTTGCTGACCAGATCAACCGGCTGGGTGCCGTCGATCTTGACGTAACGGGTGTGGCCCGCTTCCGCCTCTTTGCCGTAGAAACCGATCAGCGGCGCGGTCTGCTGATGATATACATCCAGACGCTTGCGTACTGTGGTCTCTTCGTCGTCGGCGCGGATCACCAGATCTTCACCGGTCACGTCATCCTTGCCTTCCACTTTCGGCGGGTTGAACACCACGTGGTAGGTACGGCCGGAGCCGGAGTGAACGCGACGGCCGCTCATACGCTTGACGATCTCTTCGTCCGGCACATCGAACTCCAGCACGAAATCAACCACGACACCGGCGTCCTTCATGGCTTGCGCCTGAGGAATGGTGCGCGGGAAACCGTCCAACAGGAAGCCTTTGGCGCAGTCCGGCTGAGCGATGCGCTCTTTGACCAGACCGATGATGATGTCGTCAGAGACCAGCTGACCTGCGTCCATCACAGCTTTGGCTTTCAGACCGAGCTCGGTGCCCGCTTTGATCGCCGCACGCAGCATATCGCCGGTGGAGATCTGGGGAATACCGTGTTTTTCCATGATGAACTGAGCCTGGGTACCTTTGCCGGCGCCCGGAGCCCCCAACAGAACAATGCGCATACACGCTCCTATTGATTGGTTATTCAAATCTTGCGAAGGCAAAAAAGTACACGGTTTCGCCCGTTTCTACAAGGGTGAGCCACTTGAATGAGCACTTTATCACCACAATAACCGGCTGATCGAACAGGATTTCATCGCAAAGGGAAGACGCAAAAATAGCCAGGGATTCAGCATAGAGCGCCAAAAGCAGGAAGGAGGTACGACAGAAAAAAAGATCCCGGCTCAGGGCCGGGAATTGCGCTAAAAAGTAACTACTTGTCGCTCGTAGTAGGAACAGGGCAATAGTAGTTTGCCCCCTGTGCGTCAACAACTGTCAGATGTGACAGGCAGGCCGCTATGAAACCGGAACTGCGGATCCGGCGAGCAGATTAGCTCGGCTTCCAACTTGCCAAAGAAGGCCACCCGCTCGCTGATATCCTCCCCTGCGTACTGTTCGGCCAGGCTCAGGTAATCCTGATAGTGGCGCGCTTCGGAGCGCAGCAAAGAGACATAGAAGCGGCTCAGCTCTTCGTCCAGATGGGGCGCCAGCTTGGCAAAACGCTCGCAGGAGCGGGCCTCGATATAGGCGCCGATGATCATCTTGTCGACTATGGTGGCTGGCTCATGGGTGCGCACATGCTGCATCAACTGGCGGGCATAGCGGGAGGCCGTCACCGGCCCGTATTCGATGCCGCGGGCCTGCATGATCTCCAGCACCTGCTCGAAGTGATGCAGCTCCTCCTGAATGAGACGCACCATGGGAAACAGCAGCGGATTGCGCTCCAGCTCGGCAAAGACGGTGCGATCAGACTCCCCCATGCTGCGTTTGCCCAAGATCTCGGCCTTCTCCGGAATGGTGTCCAGCTCGCGATAGAACTCCAGCTTGGGCAGCAGATGACGCTTGCCCTTGGGCAGGCAGTAGCGGCGCACCAGACTGTGTGCAGTGAGTGCAGCCTTGGTCTCGCAGTTGGCGTGATCGATGAGCAGGGTTGGCAAACGGGCAGGATCCCGCGCCATCTCCACCCACTCGTCAGGGGTTTCGCACTGCAAGAACTGGCGCACGGGGGCTAGCAGATCATCCATCTGAACTCTCGTCTCTTAAAAGCGTATCGATCATATATGTTGCCGCCTATGCTAGCGGATCCCGCTGGCCATGCCCATATCCGGCAAGATAAACGGATGTTTTTCAAACAGATACCCCCTACCCCTTCTGCCGGTGTGAGGCAAAAACGACAATGGGGGCCACTGGCCCCCATCTCGCTATCTCATCCGGCAAAACCGCAAACGTTTAACTGCCTTCGTTAAAAATTTCCAGATTGCTGGTGCCTTCCTGCCACTCACGCACCGCTTTGGTGTCATCGTTGCGCAGGGCGTTGAGGTGATCCAGATAGGACTGGTCCACGTCGGAGGTGACGTAGTGGCCATTGAAGACCGAGGTCTCGAAGTGACGCAGATCCGGGTTGATCTCCCGCACGGCGGCTTCCAGATCTTCCAGATCCTGGAAAATCAGACCGTCAGCGCCAATCAGCTTGCACACCTCTTCCACTTCACGGCCGTGGGCGATCAGCTCGTTGGCGGTGGGCATATCGATGCCATAGACGTTGGGGAAGCGAATTTCCGGCGCCGCCGAGGCGAAGTAGACCTTGGCTGCCCCCGCTTCACGGGCCATCTGGATGATCTGTTCGGACGTGGTACCACGCACGATGGAATCGTCCACCAGCAACACCTTCTTGCCCTTGAATTCGGAGCTAATGGCGTTGAGCTTGCGACGCACCGACTTCTTGCGCTGGGTCTGGCCCGGCATGATGAAGGTACGGCCGATGTAGCGGTTCTTCACGAAGCCCTGACGGTATGGCAGATCCAGGGTGTGGGCGATCTCCAGCGCCACGTCACAGGAGGTCTCGGGGATAGGGATAACCACATCGACGTCGAGATCTTCCCACTCGCGGGCAATCTTCTGACCCAGCTTGCGACCCATGTTGAGGCGGGCGGCGTAGACCGAGACCTTGTCGATGCACGAATCGGGACGGGCGAAATAGACGTATTCGAAGATGCAGGAGCTCATCTGCGGATTTTCCGCACACTGCTCGGAGAAGAGCTGGCCCTGCTCGGTGATGTAGATGGCTTCACCCGGCGCAATATCCCGCACCGTCTCGAAACCGATGGCGTCGAGCGCCACGCTCTCGGAGGCGAGCATGTACTCCACCTGGCCCTGCTCGTCCTGACGACGACCGAGGATCAGTGGGCGAATGCCGTTGGGATCGCGAAAACCGATGAGACCATGACCGATCACCAGCGAGACCACCGCATAAGCGCCGCGGATCTGCTGATGGGTTCTGCGCACCGCGGCGAAGATATCTTCGGGGCGCAGGGCCATCTTGTCACAGCGATCCAGCTCGTGAGCCAGCACGTTCAGCAACACTTCCGAGTCGGAGGTGGTGTTGATGTGGCGACGGGCGACCTTGAACTGCTGCTCCTTGAGCTCCTTGGCGTTGGTGAGGTTGCCGTTATGGGCCAGCACCATGCCGTAGGGTGAGTTCACATAAAAAGGTTGGGCTTCAGCGGCACTTGAGCTACCTGCGGTGGGATATCTGACATGACCTATGCCGATGTTCCCTTGCAGACGCTGCATGTGGCGCACTTCAAACACGTCCTTCACCAGGCCATTGGCCTTGCGTTGCCGGAAGTTTCCACTATCAATGGTCACGATCCCGGCGGCATCCTGTCCCCTGTGCTGCAACACCGTCAAGGCGTCGTAGAGGGCCTGATTGACGGGGGTGGTGCCAACTATACCGACAATACCACACATGTCTTTGCTACCTCGAAGTCACTATACCTGTTTAAGAAAACTGGATGAGTTCAACATGAACCCGAAAAACCACTGGATCACCGGCTTGAACTCCGGCACCAGCTTGGACGCCACCCACCAGTCGCTCTGGGAGAGGCTGGTGAAGGTATCCATGAAAAAAAGCAGGGCACTGACGATCAGCACCCCGCGAATTGCACCGAAGCAGACCCCCAGCACCCGATCGGTACCGGAGAGACCCGTCTTGTCCACCAACAGGCCCACCACATAGTTGACCACGCTGCCGAGGATCAGGGTCGCCACAAACAGCGCCGCGATGGCCAGACCGTTGCGCACCAGCGCATCGGAGAAAGAGGTAAAATAGGCGGCGAGATCAGGATAGAAATGGCTGGCAATAAAGAAGGCAACGAACCAGGTGACGAGAGACATGGCCTCTTTGACGAAGCCGCGCACCAGGCTGATGAGTGCAGAAAAACCGACGATGCCGATGATGGCGTAATCAATCCAGACCATAGAAAAAGATGTCCTGCGAAATTGCGGCGCAGTCTAACAAAAACGATTGCGCATTGCTTGATAAAAATGTGTTAACTGTTCAAAGCGACGCCGAAAAGCCGCATTTTTTCAGCACTAAAACGGTTGATCGGCGCCAGAATGCACAACGCCATGGCAATGCCATGGCGTTGTGGTCTGCGGTGTGAGCTTACCCGATGTGGGTCAGGCCACCCATGTAGGATTGCAGCGCAGCCGGGATGGCGATGCGGCCATCTTCCTGCTGGTAGTTCTCCATCACGGCAACCAGGGTACGACCCACTGCCAGACCGGAGCCGTTCAGGGTGTGCAGCAGCTGCGGCTTGCCGTCGATACGCACGCGAGCCTGCATGCGGCGCGCCTGGAAGTCGGTGCAGTTGGAGACAGAGGAGATCTCGCGGTAAGTGTTCTGGGCCGGCAGCCACACTTCCAGATCGTAGGTCTTGGAAGCGCAGAAGCCCATGTCACCGGTAGAGAGCGCCATCACGCGATACGGCAGCTCCAGCAGTTGCAGCACCTTCTCGGCGTGACCCACCATCTCTTCCAGTGCATCCCAGGATTTCTCCGGGTGAACCAGCTGAACCATTTCAACCTTGTCGAACTGGTGCATACGGATGAGACCACGGGTATCACGACCGTAGGAACCGGCTTCAGAGCGGAAGCAGGGGCTGTGGGCGGTCATCTTGATTGGCAGCTCTTGGGCGTCAAAGATCTCGTCACGGGCCATGTTGGTGAGCGGCACTTCAGAGGTCGGGATCAGAGAGAACTTGCGCACCTTGCCCTCTTCTTCCCCTTCGCCTTCGATACCGGTATTGAACAGGTCTTGAGCAAATTTCGGCAACTGACCGGTGCCATAGAGGCTGTCCGGGTTCACCAGATAGGGCACGTAGCACTCGGTGTAACCGTGTTGCTGAGTGTGCAGATCCAGCATGAACTGAGCCAGGGCACGGTGCAGACGGGCAATCTGACCCTTCATCACCACAAAACGGGTACCGGAGAGTTTGACGCCGTTCTTGAAGTCAACGCCCTTGGCCGCTTCGCCCAGATCGATGTGATCGCGTACCGGGAAGCTGAACTCGCGCGGGGTCCCCCAACGGCGCACTTCCACGTTGTCGTTCTCGTCACGGCCCACCGGAGTGGTCTCGCTCGGCAGGTTGGGGATGGCGTCGGCAATGGCTTTCAGCTGGGCCAGCAGGGCATCCAGCTCGACCTTGCTGGTTTCCAGCTCGTCGTTGATCTTGGTCACTTCGGCCTTGAGCGGGGCAACATCTTCACCACGACGGGCAGCTTCACCGATGGATTTGGAGCGGGCGTTGCGCTCGGCCTGCAGCTCCTGGGTACGGGACTGCAGATCCTTGCGTTTCTCTTCCAGAGCGTTGACAGCCGCTACGTCCAGAACGTAGCCACGTGTCGCCAGACGAGCGGCAGCCTCTTCGATATCGCTGCGCAGATATTTGGGATCCAGCATGGTTTACCTACTTTTTTAAAATGGGATCTGGGCCTGAGTCGTCATGACGGGCTGGGAAACAGATCCGGAAGTTAACATCGGTTGGCGCACCCCAATCGTCTTCAGAATCGGGCCTTAACTATCAGGCCTTCGAGATCAAGAAGATGGCGCAAGGCCAAGACAAGCGGGGTCAGACGGGCAGTGTAGCAGACCGCCCCCCCGCCCGAACAGGGACTATTTGTGTCGTTTTTACCGACTTTGGCACGCAAACCGTCCTGCATATTCAAACGCCTGACCAATTTTCAGCCATGCGAGGTAACAAAGGGGCTATTTGCCCCGTTGCTGCGGACTTTGCCTGTCCAGTTCATGGAGGTAATCGAGCTTCTGGCCAATCTGCTTTTCAAGGCCGCGATCGGTGGGCTGGTAGTACTGCTTGCCGGCAAGCTCGGGCGGGAAATACTGCTCGCCCGCAGCATAGGCGCCCGGCTCGTCATGGGCGTAGCGATACTCGGCGCCATAGCCCAGATCGCTCATCAATTTTGTCGGCGCATTGCGCAGGTGTACCGGCACCTCGAAGTCAGGGAGGTTTTTGGCATCATGAAGCGCCGCCTTCCAGGCGGTATAGACCGCATTGCTTTTCGGGGCACAGGCGAGATAGACGATCGCCTGGGCGATGGCCCGCTCCCCTTCCGCCGGACCAATTCGATGGAAACAATCCCAGGCCGACAGGGCGACCTGCATAGCGCGCGGATCGGCATTGCCCACATCTTCCGAGGCAATCGCCAGCAAGCGGCGGGCAATATAGAGGGGATCGCAACCGGCGCTCACCATGCGGGCGTACCAATAGAGCGCCGCATCCGGCGCCGAGCCGCGAATGGATTTGTGCACAGCCGAGATGAGGTCGTAGAAGTGATCGCCCCCCTTGTCGAAGCGGGCCACATGCTCCCCCACCACGGCAGCGAGCAGGGAGCTGTCGATCACCCGCGCCCCAGTGCTGTCGGTTTCGGCCATGTCGGCCAGAAGCTCCAGATAGTTGAGAGATTTACGCCCGTCCCCATCCACCGCCTTGGCCAACGCCTCTTTGACGCCGGGGGCGAAGGTGAGTGCCGGATCATTGATACCACGGGGATCGGTCATCGCCTGATCGAGCATGGCGAGGATATCGCTCTCCTCCAGTCGCTTGAGCAGATAGACCCGGGCTCGTGAGAGCAGTGCGTTGTTGAGTTCGAACGAGGGGTTTTCTGTGGTGGCACCGATAAAGGTGATGGTGCCATCTTCGATGTGAGGCAGGAACACATCCTGCTGGCTCTTGTTGAAGCGGTGCACTTCATCCACGAACAGAATGGTACGCACCCCGCGCCAGCTGTTCTCCTTCGCCTTGTCGATGGCGGCGCGAATCTCCTTGATACCGGAGGTGACCGCAGAGAGTCGCTCCACTTCCGCCTGGCAGTAGTGAGCCATCAGCTCCGCCAGCGTAGTCTTGCCGGTACCGGGCGGCCCCCACAGGATCATCGAGTGGCAGTGACCCGCCAGAATGGCTTTGCGCAGGGGCTTGTCAGCCCCCAGGATATGTTGCTGACCGATATACTGGTCGAGGTTTTGCGGCCGCATCCGGGCCGCCAGCGGACGAAAGTCCGATGAAAAATCCAGTGACAAGTTACTCATCTGTATTGACCACCCAGCGTCACGCCACTCGCCTTTGACTGGCGCAGTGGCGAGCAATCCAACGACCGCTTGCTCATTAGCGCTGGTCGTCCAGCTCGACCCCCTTCGGGATCTTGAAAACAAATTCGTTGCCCTTGAGCACCGGCTTGCGGTTGAAGCTGCTCAGGGTGAATTCACTCCACTGCCCTTGCGCCTCTTTCACATCGAAACGACTGATGTTGTCTTGTCTGTCGAAGGTGACACGGAAGGAGGCAATCAGCTCATCCTTGTTGCGGCTGGTGACGGTGTAGACATCGCCCTGCTGGGTCACGTCATAGTTCTTCCAGAACTTGTCGTCATTGCCGGCGATCAGAATAAAGGGAGTGTTGAGCACCGCATCTTTCAGCTTGAGGGCGGTCACCTGCTCGACGAAGGGATCATAGACCCAGACATCCTGACCATCGGCCACGATCAGGCTCTCGTCCGGCGAGGTGGTGTGCCAGTTGAAACGGTTTGGCCGCTGCACCAGCAGATCGCCGCTGGCCTTTTGCAGCTCCTTGCCCTTGCTGTCATAGACGGTCTGGGTAAATTTGGCGGAGAAGAGGCTCACCCCCGCCAGCTTCTGTTTGAGATCACTGGCCGCATCGGCCCACACCTGGCTGCTGGCCATCAGCAGCACGGTACCCATCAACAGTTGTTTTTTCATCACGCTCTTCATAAAGACGCTCTCGATAAAAGGCCACGCCCGCGGAGGGCATGGCCAGGGATAGTATGAAACGGTGAGGCTTAGTCCCGCACCGGCGGCGGTGCCAGCACGTCGCGCTGACCATTGCCACCCGGTGAGCTTACGATGCCCTGACTCTCCATCTGCTCGATGAGACGGGCTGCCCGGTTGTAACCAATCTTGAACTTGCGCTGGACGCTGGAGGTCGAGCCACGGCGGGACTCCACCACGAAAGCAACCGCTTCGTCGAACAGGGGGTCCAGCTCTTCGTCGCCACCACCGCCATATTCGCCGCTGCCACCTTCGCCACCCGACTCACCGGAGAGGATCTCCTCGATGTAGTTCGGCTCGCCGCGCAGTTTCCAGTCTGCCACCACCTTGTGCACTTCATGGTCATCGACAAACGCACCGTGTACCCGGGTCGGGTTGGAGGTACCGGCCGGCATGTAGAGCATGTCGCCCATACCGAGCAGAGATTCGGCGCCGCCCTGATCGATGATGGTGCGCGAGTCGATCTTGCTCGACACCTGGAACGAAATACGGGTCGGGATGTTGGCCTTGATAAGACCGGTAATGACATCCACCGACGGACGCTGGGTCGCCAGAATAAGGTGAATACCGGCGGCCCTCGCCTTCTGGGCGATCCGGGCGATCAGCTCTTCCACCTTCTTGCCGACGATCATCATCATGTCGGCAAACTCGTCCACCACCACCACGATGTGGGGCAGTTTCTCCAGCTCCGGCGGCATCTGATCCATGGAGTCACCCGGGCGCCACAACGGATCCAGCAGAGGTTCCCCCTCCTCGATGGCAGCCAGTACTTTGTCGTTGTAGCCCTTGAGGTTGCGCACCCCGACCGCCGACATCAGCTTGTAACGGCGCTCCATCTCCCCCACGCACCAGCGCAGAGCGTTGGCGGCGTCCTTCATATCGGTCACCACCTCGGTCAGCAGGTGCGGGATCCCTTCGTAGACGGAGAGTTCCAGCATCTTGGGGTCGATCATGATGAAACGCAGGTCATCGGGGGATGACTTGTAGAGCATCGAGATGATCATGGTGTTGACCCCTACCGACTTACCGGAACCTGTGGTACCGGCCACCAGCAGGTGCGGCATCTTGGCCAGGTTCACTACCACCGGCTCGCCGGCGATGTCCTGACCCAGGCCCATGGTGAGCGGGTTGCGGCTATCGCGGAAAGCATCGCAGTCGAGGGTTTCGCGCAGGTAAACGGTCTGACGCACCCGGTTGGGCAGCTCGATCCCCACATAGGTCTTGCCCGGGATCACCTCAACCACCCGCACGCTGCTGGCAGACAAAGAGCGGGCCAGATCGCGCGACAGGTTGGTGATCTTGCTCGCCTTCATGCCCGGCGCCAGATCCAACTCGAAACGGGTAATAACCGGACCCGGATAGACACCCACCACCTTGGCCTGCACGTTGTAGTCGGCAAGCTTGGCCTCCACCAGACGACCCATGCGATCCAGCTCATCCTTGCTCATCATCTGGGTCTTGGCGGGTGGACGGTCGAGCAGTTCGATACTCGGCAACGGCGGCAGCGTAGATTGCGGACGACGCTTGGGCTTGGTCGGTGCGACTGCAACAGGTGCGGCGATCTCGTCGTCCCCTTCGGCCCAGGGCAGATCCAGATCGTCCTCATCATCGTCATCGGCCACAGCCAGTACCGGCTTGCGGCGACCATTGGCGGCCGCCACCGCACGTTTCGGCTTGGCAGCCGGAGCCGGCTCGTCCTCTTCATCATCAAACTGGGGATCGAACTCGAAGGTATCGTCGTCGAGTTCCGGCAGCCACTCTTCGGAGGCAGCCTTCTGGTTCTTGGCCTTGGGCTTGGGCGTCCAGCTGGTGTGCGGCTCATCTTCCTCGTCATCAAACGCGATGGCCCCTACCCCACCTTCCAGCAAGGGATCCGGCCCCTCGTTGCGGGGTTGACGCCAGCCACCGGTCAGCCAGCGGCCGAGGGTGGTCGGGAAGTGGTAAACAGCACTGACAGAACCGGTACAGGCCGCGCCGATCTGCTCGACGATGGTGAGCCAGGACCAGCCGGTAAACAGGGTGATGCCGGTTGCCACGAAGCAGAGCAGCATCAGGTTGGCCCCGACGCCGCCAAACAGCGGTACCACTGCAGAAGCGATCACATCCCCCACCAGACCACCGGCGGAGAAGTTTTGCATATCGTTGAAGTTCATGCTGGCAATGGCCGACATGCCGAGCACGGTCAGGATAAAGCCGATGATCCGCACCCCCAGGGTGAGGTAATCCACATCGAGCAGACGGCTCGGGCGCCAGAACAGACTCCAGCCCAGCAGCACCACCAGCGGCGGCACCAGATATGAGAAGGCCCCAAAGGTAAACATGGTGATGTCAGCGAGCCAGGCACCGGCACTACCGGCGAGGTTCTTCACCTCCCCTTGCCAGGAGGTCTGGGACCAGCCGGGATCCGCGGGATGATAGGACAACAGGGCAAGCAGAAGATAAGCAGCCATCAGGGTGATGGCGATCAAGACGGCTTCGAAGATCCGTTGTGTACCTGATAAAGGAGTAAACAGCTTTTTATCGGCCAAACTCCGGCTCCTTTCTGAAAACATGTAATGCAGGAAATAAGGGGGCCTAGTATCCCCGAAAAGCCCATCGATTGTCAGCCAGAGCCTGATGGGACGGGGCCATATTTGCAATTATCTTTACAAGAAGAAACGAGCGGACCGGCCGCTCGTTTCTGACTGTCATGGTGTCTCATATGGAAAAGATACCACGGCATAACCTGCTTTATCGGGTGCTGATCACCAGACGACTGCTCTGCTTGACCTCTTCCATCACCACATAGGTGCGGGTGTCATTGACACCGGGCAGACGCAGCAGGGTTTCCCCCAACAGACGGCGGTAAGCCGACATGTCGCTGACTCGGGTCTTGAGCAGATAGTCGAAGTCACCGGAAACCAGATGACACTCCTGGATCTCTTCGAGTACCTGAACAGCCTTGTTGAACTGTTCAAACACATCAGGCGCCCCGCGATTGAGGGTTATCTCTACGAACACCAGCAGAGATGCGTCCAGATAATGAGGGTTCAGAATAGCGGCATATCCTTCGATATAACCTTGTCGCTCGAGGCGACGAACCCGTTCCAGACACGGTGTAGGACTCAGGCCAACTCGCTTGGACAACTCAACATTCGAAATCCTGCCATCCTTTTGCAGTTCATTAAGAATGTTGCGGTCAATCCTGTCCAAATCCTTTAGCCGACTCTTAGCTTCCATCATTTTATTCCATCCTTTGGCTATTTTTTGGTAAGAATCACCAGTTATTTTATAATTATGGTCACAAATCCTGTCAATACCTGAATATACTAGGCGCAAATGTTGGTTAACATTTTGGCAACATGAAACACCAATCTATAGACGAGGGATAGCATGATTATCGGTGTACCTAAAGAGATAAAAAACCATGAATACCGCGTAGGCATGGTTCCGGCCAGTGTACGTGAACTGACAGCACGAAACCATACTGTTTTCGTCCAAAGCGGTGCCGGAAACGGCATTGGCTTCAGCGATGCAGATTATATCGCTGTTGGAGCCGAAATTTTGGCCTCTGCTGCAGAGGTTTTCGCCAAAGCCGAGATGATCGTCAAGGTCAAGGAACCTCAGCCTGTCGAATGTGCCATGCTGCGTCCGGGTCAAACCCTGTTCACCTATCTGCATCTGGCGCCAGACTTGCCCCAGACCGAAGCCCTGCTGAAAAGCGGCGCCATCTGTATCGCCTATGAAACCGTCACCGACGGCCGTGGCGGCCTGCCCCTGCTGGCCCCCATGTCGGAAGTCGCAGGTCGCATGTC